>CAYOGO010000212.1:0-2721 GCA_964403405.1 uncultured Lachnospiraceae bacterium
TATCGAACAAGTGTTAAGTATAACTGAGCCTTCACACATGTAATCCAAACTGTATCTTGTAATTGCAATCATTGCTCTTATGTTGACGTCTGCCATGCCGTACTGCTCATTGCAGTCAAGCTTGTCAAAATCACCCAATTTTCCATATCCTGCATTATTGATAAGGATTGTGATATTGGGTTTATTATCTTCTAACGTTTGTTTGTATATTTCAAAGCTGCCTTTATTGCTCAAATCGAGAGGTAATATTTTGAATTTTACGTTAGTAAAATTACTTGCAAGTGCTTCCATTTTGTCCTTACGTCTTGCTATAAGCCAATACTCATTTATTTCTGGGTGCAGCTTTATAAGTCCCTTTACAAATTCACATCCCAAGCCGGACGATGCACCGGTTATAACCGCAACATTGTTTTTTGTCATAACAAAATCTCCGTTTTTTCATTTATTTACAATATTATAGTATATTTGCGGTATTTTTTCAATACATTTTTTGAAAATTTGTTTTAGTTCAAGAAATAAGCAAAACGAGCATGATCTCTGCCATGCTCGTTTTTGATTTATAATATTTCAGACCTTTTCTTTATGTGCTTTTTAACGGTGATTGCAATAACGACAGCCAATATCACAAGGCTTAACAATTGCGATGTTGAGAACCATAAAAGCTCACCTCTTTCACTGTCCCCTCTGAAGAATTCAAGAATAAAGCGCAATATGTGGTAGGCTGTAAAATACAGCATTGTATTTCTTCCGGTGTGCGGACGACGAATATATAATATCAGTTGCGCCGTAAACAATAAAACAAGAAATCCTGCCTCTATCAGCTGTATGGGCAAAAGTGGAATGCCGAGTGGCGTTGAACCGACAGTATCGGTATATATGTATCCGTGCTCCCATGGTATGTCGTAACAGCAGCCTGCAAAAAAGCATCCCACACGTCCGAATGCATAACCGAGCGGCAATACTGTTGAATAAAGATCCGCAAGAGGCCTGAAGTCCATCTTAAATTGCCTTGTGTAAATGATAAGCCCCAATGCACCGCCGAGAAGACCTCCGTAAAACACAAAGCCGCCCTTTATTGCCGCTTCTATGGGAATGTGCTGTTCTATCAGCTGCTTTGCCGCCAAGTATGCTAAGAATAAGACCGACGATTGCAATCGGCAAGCCAATAACTGAAAACCAACCGTTAAGTATACCGAATACGATTCCCACAATTCTGAGAAATAATCCCGCAATGCTTTTGCCCTTTCCCATACGTATCCTCCCTCCATTATGATTATATTTACAAAAAAGCGTACTGAACGCTTTAATGCTCATGATTTAACAAAGTATTTATTCATTTTTAGAGCAAAATTAAGCTTGTACGATCATGGTCATAATAATTTCGACCGTTACCATTAAGCATTTTTTATATGATTTTATTGATTTATTGACGCAGTGTAACGATCTGTTACATTTTGTGTTGTAACACAATGTCACAACATTGTCAAGCGTTTTTTTGAATAAATTTCAGAAAAAATGTCAAAAAATATTTAATCGTGAAGGAAGTGTTGTACAGTGGAGGGAATGAAGGGTCTTGTGCTGATAAGGAAGAAAAATAATTATAATCAACTTAAAGTGGCGATGGATCTTAATATAAGCCGTGAATCGTTGTCGTGTTATGAAAATGGGAAACGCAGTCCAGATATTGATATGCTCAGGCGTTTGTCTGCATATTTTAATGTTTCGATAGATTATCTTGTAAACGGACATGAGTTCGGAGAGATGGACTGATTGCGGTACCTGGAGCTTTGTTCAGTAAAATGTGATATGCGTTGTTGACATTGCCTTTGGTGTGATTTTTGTCGAAAACAACTATTATTCTATATTTTGTGTCTTATATTCGCATACCGCTTGACAAAATGTCTGAAAAGTTATATAATAAATCAGCAGTATGGTGTTTAAGGAGGTAAAAATGGCACAAACGAGTAATGTGTATAAAGTGGTGTCGAACAATAAAAAAGCATACCACGATTACTTTATAGAAGACAAGATCGAAGCCGGAATATCTCTCATAGGCACTGAAGTGAAGGCTGTAAAACTGGGAAGTATAAATCTTAAGGATGCATATGCTGAATTTAAGGACGGCTCTGTTTTTCTCAAGGGGGTACATATAAGCCCGTACGAAAAGGGCAATATATTTAATCGTGATCCATTGCGTGACAGACGTCTTTTGCTGCATAAAAAGGAAATATTGAAGCTCCGTCAAAAAGTCCAAAAGGACGGTATGACGCTTGTTCCGTTGTCTGCATATATTACCGATAATGGTCTTGTAAAGATAGAATTGGGGCTTGCAAAGGGTAAAAAGATGTATGATAAGCGTGAGTCCATGGCACAGCGTGACTCTCAGCGGAGAGCCGAGAATTATGCCAAGGGCAGAGGGTATTGAAAAGGAGTTTTTTATGGAATTTAATGACGTCTTATATTCAAGACAGAGCATACGAGCTTTTACGGATAAGAGGATAACAAAGGATGAAGTAACAAGGCTGCTTGACAGTGCAACACAGGCACCAAGTGCTTGCAACATGCAATCGTGGCATTTTTTTGCCATAACCGATGCAGATGTTATAAAGAGGCTTGCCGATGCGGGCTGTTATGCTCAGTGGGTGGCAAATGCACCTCTTGTTGTTGTTATATGCACTGACGGTAATGAGATCGTAAACAGATTCGGCGAAAAGGCACGTG
>CAYOGO010000213.1:0-2712 GCA_964403405.1 uncultured Lachnospiraceae bacterium
GAGCTTGATGATATGTACGCCGTTGCTCACAGCATGGAGCAAAGGGCAAACGAGGACCGTGAAATGTGGGAGGGCAAGCTTTCACAGGCGGATGACGAGGCAGAGGAAATACTTCGGAGTGCAACGGAAAATGCAAAGCAACGAGGAGATAAGATCGTTGAGGAGGCAAGGGAACGAGCCGACGGAATTATCCGTGATGCACAGAATGATGCGGAAATCGAACGCAGAAAAGCGGCAGACGAAATAAAACGTGAGATCGTCGAGGTATCCGAGGCTCTTACGGAGAAAATGCTTGAGCGAGAGATCAATACGGAGGATCATAGGGAGCTTATTGATTCTTTTATCGATAAAATAGGTGAAGAGGATGAATGAGACGGCTAAGGAGTATGGAACGGCTATTTTTATGCTTGCCTGTGAGGAAAACGAAAAAAAGAGCTATGCGGACGCATTGGAAATGATAAAAAGCGTCTTTTTGGCGGAACCGCAATATGTTGAGCTGTTGTCTTCTCCCGGTATACCGTTAAAGGAGCGCTTGCGTGTTATAGAGGATGCGTTTTCAGGCACTGTTCCCGAAAATGTGCTTTCATATGTGGAGCTCATGTGTGAAAAGGGCAGAATACAGTGCTTTGCGGAATCCGTTGATGCGTACAGGGAGCTTTTTAATGCTTCGGAGCACGTTTTGGTTGCAAAAATAACGAGTGCAGTCACACTTACGGAGGAAGAAAAGCAAAAGCTGATAAATAAGCTTGAATCAATGGAAAAGGGAAGGGTAAATGCGGAATATTTTGTTGACGCATCCTTGCTCGGAGGTATTATCGTTGAGGTGGATGGCAGAATAATTGACGGTAGCTTACGCCATCGCCTGCAAGAGGTAAAGGAAGTGATGAATACATGAGTACAAGACCTGAGGAGATCAGTAATGTAATCAAAGAACAGATCAAAAATTATAAATCAAAAATAGAAATGAAGGAGACAGGTACCGTTATCCTGGTTGGTGACGGTATAGCACGTGTATATGGGCTCCGCGATTGTATGGCAAACGAGCTGCTTGAATTTGAGGACGGAAGCTTTGGTATGGCTCAGAACCTTGAGACGGAGACGGTTTCCGTTGCGTTACTGTCAAACACCAATAATATTAAGGAAGGATCCTCTGTAAAGAGGACGGGCAAGGTATTGTCAGTTCCCGTCGGTGAAGCAATGCTCGGACGAGTTGTAAATGCTCTCGGTGTACCGATCGACGGCAAGGGACCAATTCCAACGACTGCTGTTCGACCTATTGAATCGGAGGCTCCGGGCATTATAGAAAGAAAAAGTGTATCCGTGCCCCTACAAACGGGAATAAAGGCTATCGACAGCATGATACCGATAGGCAGAGGTCAGCGTGAGCTGATAATAGGAGACAGACAAACGGGAAAGACGGAGATCGCCATTGATACGATCATCAATCAAAAGAACACCGGAGTTATTTGTATTTATGTGGCTATCGGTCAAAAAAACAGCTCAGTAGTTCAGCTTGCAGGCGAGCTTGCCGCAAACGGTGCTATGGAATACACCATTATAGTATCTGCATCGGCATCGGAGTCCGCACCGCTTCAGTATGTTGCACCGTATTCCGGCTGTGCCATGGCGGAATACTTCCGAGAGCAGGGAAGGGATGTTCTGATAATTTATGATGATCTCTCAAAGCATGCGGTTGCATATCGTGCACTTTCGTTGCTCATAAGACGTCCTCCGGGTCGTGAAGCATATCCGGGAGATGTATTTTATCTTCATTCAAGATTGCTTGAACGTGCAGCGTGTGTAGCACCCGAATACGGCGGAGGCTCGATCACGGCATTGCCGTTGATAGAAACTCAGGCGGGAGATGTTTCCGCATATATCCCGACCAATGTAATATCAATTACGGACGGACAGATATTCCTTGAGACGGAGCTCTTTCATTCAGGCATTATGCCTGCCATCAATCCGGGCATTTCAGTCAGCCGTGTTGGAGGATCAGCACAGCTCAAGGGAATGAAAAAGGTATCCGGCGAGCTTAAATTGCTTTATTCGCAATATCGTGAATTGCAGTCATTTGCACAGTTTGGCAGTGATCTGGATGCAGACACGAAGGCAAGGCTTGCTCTGGGCGAAAGAATAGTGGAGGTCCTCAAGCAGGGTCGAAATTCACCTGTTCGTGTGGGATGTCAGGTGGCTATCGTATATGCTGTCATTAACGGCTTCCTTAACGATGTGCCTGTCAAGGAGGTAAAGAATTATGAATCCCGTCTTTATGAATTGCTTGAAAATAAATATGTGGGATTCCTTGAGCGTGTTGAAGGCGGAAGTTGGGATGATGAGGATATAGAGGAGCTTGAAAAGGCACTCAACGAGATGAGGCGATAACCATGGGTGCCGACATCAAACAACTGCGAACAAGAATAAAAAGTGTCGATTCCACGCTTCATCTTACAAAGGCAATGGGGCTTGTAGCTTCGTCAAAGATACGTAAGGCAACGGAGTCAATGATCAAGGGCAAGGAATACGCCGTGGCACTTGAGGAGATGATCTCTCTTTTGACATCATATGAAGAGTGCAAGAAAACGCCGTACATGTCGGTCCGCACGGGAGACAGTGTCTGCCTGATCGTTATAGCAGGTGACCGCGGTCTTGCAGGCGGATATAATGCCAATGTTTTCAGAGCATTGAGGGAGTATCCGCAGGCAGAGGTCA
>CAYOGO010000214.1:0-2321 GCA_964403405.1 uncultured Lachnospiraceae bacterium
GTAAAACAACTATGACAGAGGCATTATTGTACAACGCTAAGGTCATCGACAGACTCGGCAGGGTCGACAACGGAACTGCTGCATCGGATTTCGATCAAGAAGAAAAGAAACGTAAAATATCGATATCCGCATCGGTAGCTCCGCTCATGCGTAAGGATTGCAAGATAAATCTCATTGATGTTCCGGGATATTTTGATTTTGAAGGTGAAATGATACAGGCCTGCAAGGTTGCAGAGGGTGCTGTTATCGTTCTCAACGGAGCAAACGGAATTGAAGTAGGTACGGAAAAAGCATGGGATATGTGTAAAAAGCAAGGCACATCAATGATGATATTTGTCAGCCAGATGGATAAGCAACACGTTGATTTTTCGGCAATAGTTGAGGAAGCAAAGGCTAAATTCGGTAAGAGCATTGCACCTATTCAGTTGCCTATATACGAAAATGGTGCGTTTGTCGGCATAGTTGACGTTGTGCATATGACGGCACATGACATAAGAACACCCGAAGCGAAGGATATACCTATTCCGGAGTCAATGAAGGACGAGATCGCTGAGGTTTTGGAATTGCTTACAGAGGCAGTTGCTGAAACAGACGATGATCTCTTGACAAAGTATTTTGATGAGGGTGCTCTTTCATCAGAGGAAATTCGTCTCGCAATGCGTAAGGGTACCATTGAGGGAACACTCGTGCCGATGCTTTGCGGTTCGGGATACAACAATGCAGGTATCGACCTTTTGGCAAGACAGATAGCGCATTATTTGCCCTCACCTGTTGACGTTGAGCCGCCAATGGCTGAGAAGGACGGGGATGAGGTAGAGGTATCTTGTGATCAGGACGCTCCGTTCAGTGCATTTATATTCAAAACGATAGTAGATCAATTTGTAGGTAAGCTTTCTTTGTTCAAGGTCATGTCAGGTAAGATAGAGCCCGGTATGACAGTATATAATCCATTTACGGATGTAACGGAAAAGGTCGGCAATGTTTACAGTATAGCATGCGACAAGCAAAATGCTGAAAAGTCAATATGTGCCGGTGATATAGGTGCTTTCTCTAAGCTTTCAAAGGCAAAAACAGGTCATACTATCTGCGATCCAAGCTTTGTTGTAAAGTTTGAGGATATGGAATTTCCCAAGCCGTCTATCGCACTTGCAATTGAGAGCGAAAAATCAGGTGATGAAGAAAAGGTGTTCACAGGTCTCAAGCGTCTTATGGATGAAGATAAGACATTTGCAGTTGAAAAGAACACAGAGACCCTGCAAACGCTCATATCCGGTGCAGGTGAAATGCAGATGGATATTATTGCAAGCAAGCTGAAGGCTAAATTCGGAGTTGGTATTAAATTTATAGACAGAAAAGTAGCGTACAGAGAAACTATCCGCAAGACTGTAAGCGTAGAAGGACGTCATAAGAAGCAGTCAGGCGGACACGGTCAATTTGGTCATGTTTGGATCAGATTTGAGCCAAATAATGAGTCCGATGAGCAGTTTGTATTCGGTGAAGAGGTTGTCGGCGGCGTTGTTCCAAAGGGATTCATTCCTGCTGTTGAAAAGGGCTTGCTTGAGATTATAAACAAAGGACCACTCGCAGGATACCCGATATACGGTCTTAAGGCTACATTGTATGACGGCTCTTACCACCCTGTTGACTCAAACGAAATGTCATTTAAGATGGCTGCACGTGCTGCATACAAGAAATTGGATACAGCATTGCCTGTATTGCTCGAGCCTATAATGTCGATAGCAGTTACTGTTCCCGATGATTACATGGGTGATATAATAGGTGATCTCAATAAGCGTCGCGGCAGAATAATGGGTATGGATTCCGCAGGTAACGGCTTGCAGAAGATAGATGCCGAGGTTCCTGAAGCTGAAATATTCAAGTATGCTACCGACCTTCGTTCAATGACGCAGGGTAGAGGCAGCTTTGTTGCGGAATTTGTAAGATATGAGGAAGTTCCTGCAAATATCAGCTCCAAGATCGTTGAAGAAGCAAGAAAGAATATGACAAACGACGAAGACTGAGGATATTACGCATAATATTTTCATTGTTAATTTTTTCTCATAATTCAGCAGCACATTCAGCAGCTTGAGTGTGTTGCACCTCCTTTCTAAATATCGGACGGCACACCTTCATTACATTATGGTTGGTGTGCTGTTTGATGTTATGATACGCTTACTTTATAAAAATGCAGATAAAAAGGCAAAAACATGATAACAATAAACAACATAAAGCTTCCTGTCGAGTCCGACGAGGGTGAATTAAAAAATGTAATTGAACGTATCATCGGAACACGGATAAATTCGTTCAAAATACTGCACAGA
>CAYOGO010000214.1:2331-2712 GCA_964403405.1 uncultured Lachnospiraceae bacterium
TCGATCGATGCCAGAAAAAAGGATAATATACTCTTTGTTTACAGCGTTGAAGTAAGCACAAATAACGAACAGAAAATACTTTCAAGAAAGAATAAGGATATTTCAGCTTCGGATACTCAAAAATATGATCCGCCGTATAAGGTCTCAAGGCGCTTGAACAGAACAGTCATTGCGGGAAGCGGTCCTGCAGGGCTTTTTTGTGCATATATTCTTGCTTTGAGGGGCGTTCATGTTATATTGCTTGAACGGGGCAAGGCAGTAAATGAAAGAAAGGCAGCTGTCGATTTCTTCAAAAAGACCGGAATACTTGATACAGAAACAAACATACAATTCGGTGAGGGCGGAGCAGGAACATTTTCCGACGGAAAGCTGAATACGGGA
>CAYOGO010000215.1:0-2711 GCA_964403405.1 uncultured Lachnospiraceae bacterium
ATTTACAGGCGCTGATAATTCGTACTTATCATATCGTATTAAAAATTATAAGGAAAATAAAATTATTAAGATTAGCGGCGACAAAGTTGAAAACAAAGCAGATTGCATCTCTTTAACAACATTTTCAAGTCACGCTAACAGAGACGAACTGATTGAATATGGCTCCAAAATCAATACAGAAAAGCTTGTATTGGTACATGGTTCTACTGTAGCAAAAAACAGCCTGAAAGAAGACCTGAAAAATGCTATTTCGAAAGAAAATAAAAGTTTCAAGGTTGTAGCTGCAACAAAAGATATGTTTATCAGTTTATAAAAAAAAATAATAATTGGAATAAAAGGAGTATATACATGGAATTATTAATCCCAAATATTTTACAGACCGCAGAAAGTGATAAATACTTATCTCCGGAAGAATATACTTATTGGAAAGCCAGAGAAGCTCGTACATTTTATATTGATTATGAAATCGATGAAACGTATGAATTACTGGAACTTGGAAAAATTATCGTACAGATGAATATTGAAGAAAAAGACACACCAAAAGAATCTTTAAAACCTATTTATATTTGGATTCATTCATATGGTGGAGACTCTGACCAGTGCAATGCATTTATTGATATCATTGCCGCTAGTCGCATCCCTATTATTACCGTAGCAATGGGCGCTGCAATGAGTGCTGGTTTTATGATTTTGCTTGCAGGTCACAAACGTTACGCTTTTAAACATTCTAATCTGATGGTACATGAAGGTAGTGCTGCATTTGCGGGAACAGCAGAACAGATTGAACAGGCGCAGCGTAACTACAGAAATCAAATCAACGGCATGAAAAAATATATCTTATCTCGTACTACTATTGACGAAAAAACATTTGATAAAAACAAAACAAAAGACTGGTATCTGAATTCTAATCAGCTGCTGAAATATCATATTGTTGATAAGCTTGTAGAGAGCTTTGATGACATTTTTGAATGATAATTTTTTGAATACAAGGAGTATAAAATTATGGAATTAAAGAAAACAGTGAAATATGACGGAAAATTAAAAGGATTACATATCTGTAACGGTCAGTGTATCGACAATGAAGGGGAAGTCATTGATTTGATGGCTATACTTGAAAAAGCATACGCAGATCACTTGTTTGATTTATCAACAACTACTAAAACAGAAGAAATTATCGATCTTGACGAAGATGGTAATGAAGACTTTAAGATGTAAGGAGATGTAATCGCCTGTGCATGATGAATTTTTGAAAAAACAATTAGAAATTCTTAAAGAGAAAAAGAAAAACCCTAATATTGAGTGGCAGGATGTTACTGATATGCGTATGGAATATTACAATATGTCAGAACATAGAGATGTTACACGTAAAGGGGCAAAATTATTATACGAGTATTTGGAAGCAGGGTGGGATGTAGTCCCGCCCTCTTCTATTAGTTTTGGTGATTATGATGATGTAACAAAACTGCAGAAAGAAAGACTGAAATTTCGTTCTGAAAAGAATGAATACAATAAATGGCTGCGTGAATTATCTCGTGATGAACTTATTACTGAACATTTAGTTCGTGCCATTAATGATTTACAACCATTATCAATACCAAAGTGTATTCCTATCGTGCATCTTCGCAGAGATTATCTGCTTACTTTTGCTGACGCGCATTATGGTGTTGAATTCCAGATCAAAGATTTATTTGGTTCTATTATAAATGAATACAGTCCTGAAATCTTTGAAGAAAGAATGTGGAGTCTATATGCAAAAGTTGTGGAACAGGTGAAAAAAGACAACATCACAGAATTACACATTTGGGATCTAGGTGATGATCTCGATGGTATTTTACGAGCAAACTCACAGTTGATGCAGCTCAGATATGGAATTATTGATTCTGGTATTCTGTATGCAGAATTTTTGGCAAATTGGCTGAACCAACTGAGCCATACTGTTCGTATTAAGTTCCAGATGACTAAACGTTCAAATCATAATCAGTTAAGACTTGTAGGACAGCCTAAAAATTCATTTCCTGATGAAGATATGGGTAAAACTATCCTCTTCTTTATAAAAGAAAGATTGAAAAATAACCCAAATGTCACAATTATAGAAAATCCTACTGGTCTACCATTTGCTCAACTTGCAAATTATGCTGTTATTGGCGGTCATTTTGAAACAAAAAACCTCTCTTCTACTATTAATGACTTATCAAGAATATACAATGTGCCATTGGATTTTATTATTTCTGGTCATTGGCATAGTTTAGCATTAAAAGATGTTGGTGTTGATAGTGAGGCTATCTGTGTCAGAAGTATTATTGGCGCAAATCCTTTCAGTATGAGCATTAACAAGATTTCCAGCGCTGGAGCTTCTATGTCTGTTTTTGAACAGGGAGAAGGTCGTGTGTGCGAATATCATTACAAATTGAACTGAATTCCTTCCTATTATAATACATTTTTCTATGAATAATATACCGTGTGTCATTACCGTATATTATACACTTCTCGGAGAGCGTTCTGCTCTCCTTCTTTCTTGGCACATAGCTCAGTCGGTAGAGCGGATGGCTGTTAACCATCATGTAGTGGGTTCGATTCCCTCTGTGCCAGTTTACGGCGGGTAGCCTAGAGGCGAGGGCAGTTGACTGTAAATCAGCCACATCAGAAACACCGCTGGTTCGATTCCAGCCCCGCCGATTTTTATTACGCCGATGTGGCTCAATTGGCAGAGC
>CAYOGO010000216.1:0-2689 GCA_964403405.1 uncultured Lachnospiraceae bacterium
TATCATAACGCTGCCAATTACGAGCTCTTGCACTGGGGTGAAGGCAGTGCAAGAGCTCGTAATTGGCAGCGTTATGATATGGGCGGTGCAGCTAAGCTCTCATTTGTTGAAGGCGTTGACTGCTATGTTCCATATGCAGGTACTCTCCACGATAACCTCGCAATTACTCTCAGTAAGATACGTTCCACAATGTGTAATTGCGGTGCGTTGAGCATTGACGAGCTTCAGCAAAAGGCAAAGCTCACTCTCGTAAGCTCCGTTTCGATAGTTGAGGGCGGTGCTCACGACGTTGTTGTAAAGGATAATTCGATAAAGCAGTAATTTGTATAATTCGGTTGCTCAGCATAAAGCTTGGGCAACCTTTTTTATTATATGTTATATTTTTATAATATCTCCGCATAATAACAAAAAAGGAGATACTATTATGATAGAAAAGGATACAATTTGCCTGCTGCGTGAGTGCGATGCAGGCATACAAATGGGAACAAAAGCAATAGATGATGTCCTAAGCGATGTCACGGATACAAAATTCAAGGGAATACTGTCAAAATGCAGATCAGAGCACGAAAAACTAAATACGGAAATACGGTCGCTTTTGTCAAGGTTTCATGATAACGGCAAGGATCCCGATCCGATAGCACAGGGAATGTCGGAATTGAAAACAAGCATTAAATTAAAAATAAATGATTCCGACAGCAATATCGCCGAGCTCATGACGGACGGCTGCAACATGGGTGTCAAATCACTCAATAAATACCTCAACAAATATGAGGCTGCCGATGAGGTGTCAAAGGATATAGCAAAAAAGCTCATAAACATCGAGGAAAAGCTTGCCGTCGATATAAGATGTTTTTTGTAAATACAACCAATGGTTGATTGACAAAACGCAAAACGGCAGTATAATATAGCCATCGTTGTTACGCGAGCTTTTCAGCGAAATAATCTCGGAAGGGAATTACAAATGAATATTTATTATATGTCAAATCAAATAACCGCTGTGATCAAATGTAATTTTATCCTTGAGAGATCGTTGAGGCATTTTAACTGATTGTACCTCTGCGTACGCACATCAAGGATGATATATAGCCTATGTCCTCGAATGTCGTTGCAGATACTCCTTGTATATTTTGGGTTCTTTGCGCACATCCGTATGGGTGTGCTTTTTGTTATCCCGATAATAACATGGCCCCGATACAGGCATTTAATTCAACCCCTTTTATAAGCTTTATCGAGGTACATATATGAATAAAAATTTAGGAACAAATATAAAAAATTTAAGAAAACAAATGAATCTTACACAGGAGCAGCTTGCCCCAGCCTTAAATGTTTCGCCGCAAGCAGCCAGCAAATGGGAAACTCACATTTCCTACCCTGATATAACTCTTATCCCCATGTTCGCCGATTTTTTCGGCGTTTCGATCGATTTTCTGTTTGGCTACGGTAATTGACCGTAGCACTTTTTTATTATTCATTACCTCCGCACTCAATTATGTTAAAAGGCGTAAAATTTTTGTGAATAATCTTGACAAATCCGATTCGTTGTATTATAATATGCATATCGTTTTTTTTTTGATTTCCATAATAGATTTTATGAATAACGTGAAAAGGAGACATTCATGAAGAAATTTTTAATTACTCTTTTATTGCTTTGCTCGCTTTTTGTAACAGGCTGCAGCGGCAATTTATTTGAAGGTTCAAAAGACAACGCTCTTGTTTTCCAAGCTATCAGCGTGGAGGATTACAGTAACACCTACATTTCGGGACAATACGTCATAAATAAGGACAGTACCTGTGAGTATTCCGTATCCGACGGCTGGCAAGGTGTCGGAGCACTCAATGCAATTTATTCCGACTTTGACGCACAAATACGTAAAACAATACTTTGCTGCGGCACATACATTCAAGGCGAAAATACATTGCTGCTCACACTTGATGAGAAAAAGCACTACTGCATTTTGGAGGTTCAGGGCAATGATGCAGACGCATTTAAGGCTGTGTACAGCTTAAATAACCCCGATAAGGGCAATACTTTCGACAACAGAGTCGAAACAGACGAGGGCTTTACAGCTTCAAGTTTTTTCCACTACTACAATTACAGCCGAAATTTGTGAAGACAAGCTTAAAATATTATGCGTAACAAATTATTATAACGGCGATAGTGTAGAGCAGACGGAATTTACTTATGCCGATGATCAAAAAATAAAGAGCATAAAGTTTCGCAATGCCACTCACGACATTGTGTATGATTACAGCTTTAACAATAACGGAGACTGCACCTTGACATCCTCATATTATTGTGATCTTGATTCTGCAGGTATCCCCTATAAGACCATAATAAATAATGCAGACGGATCTGCACGCTTCACATTGTATAACAACAACGGCAAAATATATTGTGCGATTGATTCGGAAAACGGCACCACCAACATTGGATCGTTCAAGGGTACGATGTGCTTGTACAGCTATAACGACGATGGCTCATACATAGTTACCGTCTACAAAAACAGCTTATTGCCGAAAGCAAAATATATCACCCAAACAGAGTCCTATGCCGCAGACGGCACTTTAACGGAAACAATACCGTATAAGAACAGCAATCCGTCAAAGTAAATTATACGCTGAGCTTTTTTATACGACTTATCAAATACAAAAAATCGGTTGACATAACCGATTTTTTTTGTTATAATAC
>CAYOGO010000217.1:0-2686 GCA_964403405.1 uncultured Lachnospiraceae bacterium
GAGGCGAAGGTCTTGAAAAGAGACAGGATAATTTTGCTGAAGAAGTTATGAAGCAAATGTAATTATTCCTTATCGTGAATAGTAAGGCAGGCGATTGTAATCGTCTGCCTTTTATTTTTAACAAACATACCTATTCCCTCTCCGTTACATATTTACACTTAATTTCCATTTGTTATTTTCTTGTTTTTGTTTAATTGTAAATTTTTTTATTATTTGCTTGACAAATGTATAAAAATTAGCTATAATATACGAAAGTGCGTTGGGAAAGGACGATCATCTGACAATGAAGTGGATATACAGGTTTGAATATAAATTCGGCAGACATGCTATAGAGAATCTTATGTATTATATAGTAGGCGGTATGGCTGTTGTGTTTATTATGGATCTTATATTTTCCATGAGCGGCATTTTTGATGAAGAAACAAGTCTTTATTCATTACTGTGTTTTGATAGAGCAATGATATTTAAAGGACAAGTTTGGAGACTTGTAAGCTTTGTATTTTTGCCTCCGGATTCAAGCATGTTGTTTATGATATTTGCACTTTACTTTTATTACCATGTAGGCACGTCATTGGAAAGTGCTTGGAGCAGCTTCAGATTTAACATGTACTACTTTGTAGGTGTAATTTGTACCGTAATATTCGGTCTTATTACAGGTTTCACAACAAATTCGTACTTGAATCTGTCTCTGTTTTTTGCATATGCAATGCTTTTCCCCGACAATCAACTCTACGTGTTTTTTGTCGTTCCCGTTAAAATAAAATACCTTGCATTGCTTGATGCGGCATTTTTTGTGCTTTCGTTTATTTATGTCGGTTTTGCTTATAAGATTGCTTTGATTGTTGCTGTCGGCAATTTTCTTCTTTTCTTTTGGGACGACATTATAAACGCAATAAAATCAGCGTATTCACAATACAAAGTAAGACGCAGTTTCAGACGCTGAAACACAGTGCTTAAACTGTTGATATAAAACAATTTTTATTAAGGAGATAATATAAAATGAGTTTTGAAAAGATTTATTTATTTAACGGAAAAAACCTTGAAGGTTGGAAAACTCGCGGCGGAGAACCTGCAACTTGGCCCGTAGACAACGACGGTGTTGTTACAGTTGGTCATGAGGACATTATTTCTCCGGAAACATACAAAGACGCACACATTCATGTTGAATTTTGGCTTCCCAATATGCCCGAAGCAACAGGTCAAGGCAAGGCAAACAGCGGTGTTTACGTACATGGCTGCTATGAGGTTCAGGTCCTTGACTCTTACGGCATTGCAGATCCCAAAAACAACGATTGCTCAGGCATTTACGAGCAATACGCTCCTCTTACAAATGCTAACAAGCCTGCTGAGGAATGGCAGACATATGATATCTACTTTGTAGCTCCTAAGTTCAACGATGATGGCGAAGTTGTTGAGGATGCAAGAATGACTGTTATCTTTAATGGTATTTGTGTTCACAACAACATCGTGCTCAAGAGCTGCACACCGGGCAGCATTACAGGCAAGAGAGTTGCTGAAGGTCCTCTTCTTCTTCAGGACCATGGTAACAGAGTTCGTTTCCGTAATGTTTACATTGAAAAGCTTAACTAAAAGGAGTGTTTTACAATGGTAGAAAAGGTTGTATTATTTGACGGCAAAAGCCTTGATAATTGGAAGAGACTTGACGGCGTTACACCTGCCGATTGGCCGATAGGCGATGATGGTGCAGTAACAGTCGGTCACCACAACATCAGATCTGACGAAACATTCAAGGATGCACATATCCATGTTGAGTTTTGGCTCCCCAATATGCCAAATTGCACTGGTCAGGATAAGGCAAACAGCGGTGTTTACATACACGGCTGCTATGAGGTCCAGGTGCTTGACTCATACGGCAAGGAAAACATGAGGACTGATGATTGCTCCGGTATTTACCAACAGTACGCTCCTCTTACAAATGCCAGCAAGCCTGCCGAAGAATGGCAAACTTACGATCTTTATTTTGTTGCTCCTAAATTTGAAGGCGACAAGATCGTTGAAGACGGCAGATTGACGGTTATTTTTAACGGTATATGTGTTCACAACAATATCGTTCTTAAGAGCAATACACCGGGAGGCATCACTGAATACAGAGTTCCCGAGGGCCCTCTTATGCTTCAGGATCACGGCAACAAAGTTCGTTTCCGTAATGTTTATATCGAAAAGTATAACTAAGATTAATATAAACGCTCGGATATTTTTATTCGGGCGTTTTTAACTGAAAATTTAAGGAGATATATGTATATTACAGAAGTAAATGAATCAAATATATCCATCGCAGGTGAAATACATTCCGAAAGCTGGAGGGAATCACATAAAGACTTCTGCTCCGCAAAATTTATCGAAAAGCATACGCCTGCCGCACAAACAAATTATCTTCGCACTGAAATAAAAGCAGGTAAAAGGGTTTTCATGTTAACCGATGATATTCAGATCGGAATAGTATCTGTTTTCAAAAATGTAATTGAAAATATGTACATTCTTCCCGCATATCACAAAAAAGGATACGGCAAAAAATTGCTGGATCATGCGATATCTCTTTGCAACGATACGCCAAAATTGTGGGTACTTAATGTTAATAAAAATGCATTAGCATTTTACTATAAAAACGGATTCAAAGACACAGGAAATAAAAAACACCTTCTAACCGGTATATACGAAATTGAAA
>CAYOGO010000218.1:0-2684 GCA_964403405.1 uncultured Lachnospiraceae bacterium
TACATACTACTATTTTCATATAATGAATCTTTTGAAAGGATTAACCCCTTCGTCTCCTTATTTTATAATCATTATATATAGTGTACAACTTTTTTTAATAAAAGTCAAGCAAAATTTTATTACTTTTACAAATACTGCCGCATGTAATACTTTTATATACCGTATCATATGAATTATTTATATACTCTTTACACAGAGATGAGGCAAATACGTCAAAAAAATGTAAAAATAATGAACATACGGTAAAATTTGTAAATATTTCAAAAAAAAGTGTTTTTTTTATAAAAAATCACTTGAAAAAATTTTGATAGTAATGTATAATATACGTAAGCAGTTTATGTAAGGAGAATTTTTTACTATGGCTAAGAAAAAAGATATAACACGTAATCCGCCTTCATGGTTGGAAAAGGGGCTTTTTGTTGTTATAATACTTATAATGGTTGGTATTGCTTTCCCTTTGTTCTGGGACTTGAATCAGCCTTCACGTGAGTTTTATGATTGCGTTGAGGTTCAGCAGGTTCTGTTGGAATGCATGGATGAATTGAAGAACGAAAAGGGTGACGATGCTTATACAAAGGATGACTTGATTGCAAGATATCAGGAGAAGACAGGCAATACCGAGATCCCGACATGCCCACACTCATCCGGAGAAAATGCGGAAGAACTTGTTAAATTCAGGAAGGTCGGCAAAAAGGAGATCGTGCAGGTAAGATGTGCCGAGCATGAGTACGATTCGACGATTGGTGCGATAAAGAAAGACGATAAAAAGTAAAAATTAAAAAGCTTTATTTCATGTGTTTTGTGAAGTAAAGCTTTTATTTTTATATTTTTTTCAGTATATCAATAACATCATTGGGGGTATCAGCCACATTTTTCGCTCCTGAGGCGATCAAAAGCTCCTTTGATCGAAATCCCCACGAGGCTGCTATGAGCCTCACTGACGCATTCTGAGCGGTCAAAACGTCAACCTCGGAGTCACCTATGTATACGACATCGCCGCACGTGACGCCGAGCTCATCAAGAGCTATATTCAAGGTGCCTGCCTGCGGCTTTTTTTGTACACCCGGCATATCTCCGACGGCGGTATGTATAAGGCTGTTGAAAAAATGTTTGCAAAGAGCCTTTACTGCACTGTCTATTTTGTTCGAGACGACAGCAAGCTTGTATCCGTCATTTTTCAAGCTCTCAAGGAGCTCATAAATACCGTTGTACGGCACCGTATTATCCATATTGTGCAGGGCATAATATTTCTTAAAATCACTCATTATATCATCAAACATATCATTGCTTATGTTTTTCCCAATCGATCTTTTTACAAGCTCATATATCCCATTGCCTGTAAATGATATGACATCTGCCTTGCTCCGCAGAGAATATCCATATTTTTCGAGAACGAAATTAACTGCATTTGTAAGATCGACTGATGTGTCAAGCAGAGTGCCGTCAAGATCGAAAAATATTGCTTTATATTTTGTATTCATACTCACACCTTATGTTTTTTGCCTTTCACGATAATATATTCTATACCATAATTATATTTTTGTCAATATTTATGTAAAAATTACATCTGAACAACAAAAAAAGCCCGTATTTGCCCTTATCAGCGGAATTAATCACATCAAAGAACTCTGCGTGCCGTCTTAAATAATTAAAAGCGGTGGTGTCAATAATAGTCTTGTGCAATGATATTGCATAAATAAAAGAAAGGACAGTATTTTAACGGTGACAACAAAAAGAAAGATCACGGCATTTTTGCTTACATTTGTTTTTGCATTCTCTTCGCTGTGCATGACTGCATTTGCGGATGAGGCAAAAGAAAGGTATGTTCTTGTTTCCGGGCAGAGCATAGGCATAGCAATGATGAGCAAGGGACTTATCGTAACAAGGACGGCAGTTGTGACGACCACCGACGGAAAACACCATTATCCCGCTGCAGAGGCAGGCATAAGATCGGGCGATATTATTACGCATATAAACGGTGAGGAGATCGTTTCGGCTGAGTTTTTTTCCAAAACGGTAAATGGGAGCAACGGCAGCAGGCTGAAGCTGCGGTATCTGCGAAATGACAAACAAAGGGAAGTCAGTTTGTCTCCGCTCATGGATTCCGAAAACGGTGAATACAAGCTCGGAATAATGGTGCGCGATGGGACATCCGGTCTTGGTACAATAACCTTTGTGGATGAAAGCAAAGGCGTTTACGGTGCATTGGGACATTCCGTGACGGATGTATCGACGGGCATAATAGTTCCCACATTGAACGGAAAAATATCGAAAGCAAGTATTGATTCGATAGTAAAAAGCAAGAGCGGAACGCCGGGTGAACTTTGCGGAAGCTTCAATATAATAAAATTTTGGGGAAATATCGTAAAAAATAATGAATACGGCATATACGGTCATTATTTTGATAAGATTTCGTTGCAGGATATGGAGCGTGTAGGCGTTTGCAGACGGGATGACATTAAAATAGGAAAAGCACAGATATTATGTACACTTGATGATAATGTGCCGCAGTATTACGATGTTGCAATACTCAAGATAAACTCACAAAGTTCAAAGGATGTAAAAGGACTTGTGATAGAGGTAACGGATGAGCGCCTTATAGAAAAAACGGGCGGCATAGTGCAAGGTATGAGCGGCAGTCCGATAATACAGGACGGCAAGATTGTCGGTGCGGTAACTCATGT
>CAYOGO010000219.1:0-2672 GCA_964403405.1 uncultured Lachnospiraceae bacterium
CGGTAAATACATAACCGAACCGATAATGTGGCATTCGCAAAAGGATATATTCAATTTTGCATTTATGATACGTTCCTCCGCAAATGAGGGTAAGGAATTGCCCGTATTCGTAGCAATATGGGAGGACGGCACATTAAAGATCAACGAGCACGAGGCTCTCATAAAGGAAAAATGCGATGCAGGCTATGAGGTAATGGTGCTTGACGTCAGCGGTACTGGATATATCGAAGCAGCGCCGATAAACGACGGCGGAATAAAAGATCAGTACAAGACCATGTACAAGCTGTGCTGTGACCTTCTTTTTATGAACGACAGTATGGTCGCACTGAGGAGCTGGGATGTTTTGAGGGCAGTTGAAATGCTTAAAGGTGTATACGGTTTATGCGACAGTGATATTACGCTTTACTGCAACGGCAATTACGGTGTATACGGCGTTATTGCCGCATTCATAAACCAAAATGTCAATGTGATATATGATAATGTATTGCTCAGCGTCCATGAAAGCTACATCAAGCCGTGGGGTCTCAGGTATAATGACGATCTGTGCATCATAATGCCGGAAATGCTTAAATACTTCGATTACTGTGAGCTTTTAAGATAATTATACGGAATATTCGGGATCCGACGATATTTATTGTCGGATCCCTTGTCTGTTCAACAAAATATACTTGACACGATCCGACTTTTATGATATAATATCACAGTCAAGTAGTGATACTTTACTCGATGTAAAAAGGGCGGTGGGCAATATAAAGAATATCGTAAAATATGCAAGAATGCTGGACTTGTACGGTGATCTTTTAACAAGACGTCAATATGATGCCATGGAGCTGTACTATTGCCTGGATCTTACGCTTGAGGAAATTGCTCAAAACTATTCTGTTTCAAAGCAAGCTGTCCACTTTACCATAAAGAGTGCTCAGACTAAGCTTGAAAAGGCTGATGAACGCTTTCATCTCACTCAAAAGCTTGAACAGATCGAGGAAAGGATCAACGGCATTATAGCCGAAATAAAAAACGGCACAGGGTCCGACATAATAATAGAAAAACTGTCCAAGGTAACAAACGATCTTAAATAATACGGTAAAGGAAGTCTTTTAGCAAGACGTGGTGATTTTATGGCATTTGAAAGCTTAGCCGAAAAATTACAGGAAGCATTCAAAAAACTTACGGGTGGCGGAAAGGTCAGCGAGGCTGACGTTAAGGCCGCAATGCGTACAGTTAAGCTTGCATTGCTTGAAGCCGACGTAAATTATGCGGTCGTTAAGGATTTTATCGCAAGGATCAGCGAAAAAGCCGTCGGTGCTGAAATATTGGAAAGCCTTTCCGCCGGTCAGCACATAATAAAGATCGTGCGTGATGAGCTGTGCGAGCTCATGGGTGGTGAGCAAACAAAGCTCAATGTATCCGATAATCCGCCGACCATTATTCTTATGTGCGGTCTTCAGGGTACAGGTAAAACAACTGCAAGCGCAAAATTGGCTGCAATGCTGAAAAAGCAGGGCAAAAAGCCGCTGCTCGTTGCCTGCGACATATACAGACCTGCGGCGATAAAGCAATTACAGGTAGTCGGTGAAAGGGTCAGTGTACCCGTTTTTGATAAGGGAACACAGGATCCCGTTAAAACCGCGGAACAAGCAGTGGAATATGCGCGCTCAAACAGCTTTGACACGGTCATCATAGATACGGCAGGTCGTCTGCATATCGACGAGGATATGATGGACGAAATGAAGAACATAAGGGATACCGTTAAGCCGACCGAAACATTGCTCGTGGTTGACGCAATGACAGGTCAGGATGCCGTGACTATCGCAAAATCGTTCAATGAGCAGATCGGCATGGACGGCATAATAATGACCAAAATGGACGGCGATACAAGGGGCGGTGCCGCGCTTTCGGCAAAGGCCGTTACAGGCAAGCCCATCAAGTTTGTATCCTCCGGAGAAAAGGTGGATGCCGATTCTCTTGAACCATTCTATCCGGACAGGATGGCTTCCAGAATACTCGGTATGGGTGATGTACTCACGCTTATCGATAAGGCTGAGAAACTGTTCGATGAGCAACAGGCTGCAAAGCTTGAGGAAAAGATCAGAAACAGCAGAATGAGCCTTGACGATTTTCTTGAGCAAATGGAAGCAATGCAAAAAATGGGTGATCTCAACGATATAATAAAAATGATTCCCGGCATGAATTCTAAAGCACTTTCCGGCGTATCGGTCGATGAAAAACAGCTTGAAAGAACAAAGTCCATCATCAGATCTATGACTCCTAAGGAGAGGTCAAACCCTGAGATAATCAATTATAGCCGTAAAAAGAGAATTGCGGCAGGCTGCGGTCAACAGATAGCCGATGTCAACAGGTTGTTAAAGTCTTTTGATGAGATGAATAAAATGATGAAGCAGCTCACGGGCGGCAAAATGAAAAAGAACAAGGGCATGATGAATGCACTCGGCAGAAAAATGCGTTTTTAGTAAATAACAGTTCATTGGAATTGTTGAATATATTATATTTTTATTTTTGGAGGATTTATCAATGGCAGTTAAAATTCGTTTGATGAGAATTGGTGCAAAAAAGGCACCGTTTTACAAGGTAGTTGTTGCAGACTCAAGAGCTCCCAGAAACAGTGAGTATATTGATCTTATCGGCACATACAATCCTATGACAGAGCCTGC
>CAYOGO010000220.1:0-2649 GCA_964403405.1 uncultured Lachnospiraceae bacterium
AGATAAAACAGTTCAACAAATATTAAAGGAGCTTAAGATATGAAGAATATTCTTGTAATAAACGGACCTAACATCAACATGCTAGGTATAAGAGAACCAGATATATACGGCAAAAACACATACAACGATCTCCTTGAGATAATATTCCTCACAGCAAAGGAGCTTGGCTGCAGTATTGAATGCTTTCAATCAAACCATGAGGGAGATATTGTTGACAAGATACAATCAGCATACGGCAGGTTTGACGGTATCGTTATCAACCCTGCGGCGTATACTCACACAAGCATTGCAATTTTGGATGCACTAAAGGCAGTGGGCTTGCCTGCTGTTGAGGTACATATATCCGATGTTGCAAAAAGGGAATCGTTCAGACAGGTGTCCTATGCAGGTATGGCTTGCGAAGCACACTATATAGGTCTCGGCTTTGACGGATATGTTGAAGCAATAAAATATATCGTAAATAAATAACAAAAAACCTCGACACGTCAGCATGCCGAGGTTTTTTCATCAGTTTTCTTCTTCATCCTTATACTGCTCAAGAATAACACCAGTATCCTTAAGTATATGTAGTGACAGCTCATCGGGGTACGGATTCTTATACACCACTCTCTTTATACCGCTGTTTATTATAAGCTTTGTGCATATAACACAGGGCTGATGAGTAACATACATCGTTGCACCATCAACCGAAACTCCCAGCTTTGCAGCCTGAACTATTGCATTCTGTTCGGCATGTAACGCATAGCAAAACTCCGCACGTGTGCCTGATTCTATATTCATCTTTCTACGAAGACACTCACCACGCTCTTTACAGCTCGGGTAACCCTCGGGAGCACCATTGTAGCCCGTTGTAATTATTCTTTTGTTTTTTACTATTACGGCACCTATTTTTCTGTTGGATTGATAACAACTTGTCCATTCCGCAACATGAAAAGCAAGCTCCATAAATCTTTTATCCCATTTATCCATATTCAGTCCTCCTTATACAATTCATGCTCTGCTATATATTCTGCAACAACATCAGGTACAGCTTTACTAATATCCTTGCCATCATGCGTCATGCTCCGTATACCGGTGGATGATATCTCATCCGTTTTTGCTTTCAGAATAATGCAATCCGCACCGTAATTGGCCTTCAAAAGATCGCATTCCATTTTTAGTCTGCAGCCGGAATCATCCCCCCTCGGATATACGACAAATGTGCACAATGTCATAAGATCCTTTGCCCTGTACCATTTGTCAATATACGCAATGGAATCACCGCCGACAAGAAAAAACAATTCATCATGCGGATATATCTTTTTAAGGTCACGCAACGTCAAATAAGTATACGATCTTCCGCTGCGTTCAATCTCCATTGCACTTGCTTCAAAAAACGGATACTTTTCTACTGCTCTCTGTACTATTTCATATCGCACATTTGCATCAAGAACATCAATATCAGTCTTGTGTGGCGGATCACCTGCAACAACAAAGAGTACCTTGTCAAGACTCAGCTGCTCCCTTGCAGCCAATGCAATCGATATATGTGTGTTATGTAAGGGATTAAATGTCCCACCAATAATACCTATTCTCATTTTTTGTTTTTTTTATTAAATTTTGTTCTGAGGTCAGTCCATTCGGGTAATTCGCTCAGTGAGTGAGCCATTACCATGAACAAGCCAAGGAACATAAAAAGCCCCGTCGAGCCTGAAAAAATAAGACTTTCCGCCATGCCTATCAGCAAAATGCTTGCAGTTGCAATCATCGCACATGTTGATAATTTGTTTGAGCATATCCTGTTAGCCTTTGTAAATGTAAAGCAATTAATAAAAGCAAACGGCAAATAAGCTATCACACCGTATGATGCAATAATGTGGAAATGCGTATTATGTGTGTTTGTGAGCATTAATGTATTATTAACGTCAAAATAAGAACCCGTTATCGGATTATTCTTTATGATCTCAATAGTCAGTCTCCAGACCTCATAGCGTGAGCTCAAGCCCTTACCGTCCGATATAATGAACGAGAAAAGCTTATTGAATACATCTGTATTTACGACCATCATGTACAATGTCGAAAACAGTATCGGAATAAACGCAACTGCTATCCAAAGTATACTCTTAAATCTCGGTTTCTTTTTTATCAGCAGCCATATGATCATTGCCGCAAAAAACATCACCGCTATCAGAACGGTTCTTGATTTTGTTTTATATGTCAGAACAAAAAGAATTACCGCCATTCCACCGTAAGCTGACTTTATTATCGGGTTTTTGGTTATGAAAACACCAAATACCATTACCAAAAAGAACATAAAAAGCATTACGCCCGTCTTATTGGGGTTGGATAAGCCAAATGTCAGGTACGGAGACACTCTGTTTATATAGTAGTAAGCATCTCTCTTGAAGAAAATATAATACAAACTGTAAACAACCGAAACAAGGCACACCGCAAAAACAATACTCTTTACCGCTTTAACGGACACCCTACTGTTTGAAGCAAGATACATCAAAATAAGTGTTGAAACAGCAAAAATATGTTGCGAAAAATACCCCATAGAGGGTATGATGCTTCCCTTTACCGAATAGTGATCTATCAGCATTGTTGCTGTGGATATACACGCAAAGACGATCAGTGCGTAAAACTCAATGTCGGGCTTCTGCTTTAACA
>CAYOGO010000221.1:0-2620 GCA_964403405.1 uncultured Lachnospiraceae bacterium
GCAGACGATATTCTGTATAATGCTAAGCCTCATCTAGGTACGGACAGACTCGTTGGTATTATTAAAAACATGAGAAACGAGCTTATTCGTCTTGGTGCAGTAGTTCACTTCGAATGCAAATTAACAGATATAATTACAGAAAACAACGCTCTAACAGGTGTTAGATATACTGAAAACGGTTCAACAAATGAATTGCCGTGCGATGATCTCGTTCTTGCAATTGGGCACAGTGCAAGGGATACTGTCAATATGCTGTACGGACACGGTGTTGCAATGGAACAGAAGCCCTTTGCCATGGGTGTGAGAATTGAGCATAAGCGTACCATGATAGATAAAAGCAGATACGGCAAGTTTGCAGGAAATGAAAAGCTCGGCACTGCAGATTATAAATTGTCATGCAAGGTCGGCGGAATCGGAGTGTACAGCTTTTGCATGTGTCCGGGCGGAGTTGTCGTACCTGCGTCGTCCGAGGTGGGTATGCTTGCAGTTAACGGAATGAGTGAGTACGCAAGAAAAGCTGACAATTCCAATTCCGCACTGCTTGTTGGTGTTTCACCGGAGCAATTTGGTTCGGATCACCCTCTTGCAGGTATAGAATTACAGCGAAAAACAGAAAAAGCCGCATTTGATATTGCAAAGGGGTACAGAGCACCTGTTCAGCTGGTCGGTGACCTACTGAATAACAGAGCATCAAGCGGTACAGGCGATGTTGTCCCGTCATATCTACCGGGTGTGGAGCCCTGTGATCTGAGGGATTGCCTACCTCCATTTATTATCGATCCGATACGTGATGCACTGCCCCAATTCGGCAAAACGATCGAGGGATTTGATACATATGACGCCGTGCTTACGGGAGTTGAGTCAAGAAGCTCGTCACCTGTAAGGATATGCAGGAACAGTGAGACACTGCAATCCAACATAACGGGACTTTATCCGTGCGGTGAGGGTGCAGGTTATGCAGGAGGAATAGTTTCGGCTGCGTGTGATGGAATAAAATGTGCGGAAAAAATATTGCTTAAGAATTGAGTACTTAACATTCGTTAGATGCAAAAAGGAGTAACAAATGGTAAACAGCAAGATAAATAAGATTGTAAACGGAAGGCTGACTGAATTTGTAAATTGGTACGATACAGACGGTAATATAATAAATGCAAGTGACGGCGGAATAATATATGCAGACGGTGCTTATCACTGGTACGGTATGGCATTGCGTGCATTGCCTATGGGATCAAACGGCTGCGGAGGACAGGTAACGACCACGGGGGTGGTCATGTATCGTTCGGATGACCTTTATAATTGGCAATATGAAGGTGTGATACTTGCATGTAATGATGATAAAGACAGTGAACTTTGTGCTCCGTTGCGCTTTGAACGTCCGAAAATAATATATAATGGCAAAACGGGCAAGTACGTGCTTTGGTGCCATTACGTAAAATTCCCCGGTGATCACGGAGAAGCTCAAGGAACAGCCGAAGCCGGAGTTGCAATATGCAACACCGTAAACGGAAGCTACACGTGGCTCGGTCATAACAGACCGATAGACGACAATGGGCTTGTGCGTGACTGCACACTGTATGAGGATGATGACGGCAGTGCGTATTTCATATATGACAGGCAGATAGCCG
Source organism: uncultured Lachnospiraceae bacterium (assembly GCA_964403405.1). Classification (GTDB taxonomy): domain Bacteria; phylum Bacillota; class Clostridia; order HGM11327; family HGM11327; genus SIG351. The sequence goes on from CAYOGO010000221.1 coordinate 1,626, forward strand.
AAAGAAACAGATGTCAGCACATTGTAAGGCTCAGCGATGATTACACTCGACCGACAAACACTTACGTGCGTGATGAGGTGCTGTTCTGGCGTGAGGCAGCTGCTGTTATGCATCGTGACGGTTATTATTATATGATAACTTCGGATCTTTCAAGCTGGGCATTCAATCAGGCAAAGTATTTCAGAGCAAAGAATATAATGGGGCCGTGGGAGGACATGGGTGACCCGTGCATCAACGACACGGAGCATACCACATTCCGTTCACAGAGCACATATATATTCAAGCTGCATGACAAAAGCGACCAATATATACTCATGGCAGAAAGACATAACACAAGTAATTTTTTGGAATGCTCATACATATGGTTGCCATTAAGATTCGGTAATGATAATACTCTCAGCATTGAGTATCTAGAAGAATGGACATTGGATCAGTTGACATAATCTGATGGAAAATATCTATCTGAGTGCCATTCCTCAGCGTTTTTGCTCACGTGACGTATGATCTTGCCGTAATCGTTGAGTGACTCAATAATCTTGATATTGCAGCTGCTGTGCCAAATGTCAAGATCCTCATCAGAAAAGACCGCTATTTCTTTTAAGAAGCGTTCTGTTTCAGCTGACGTTATTGACTTATATTCCTCAACAAGGCTTGCTATAAAGTTTTTAAGCTCATTTTCTGTGGGTTCGAACTCAAGACCGGACCTTTTGAGTGATAATACTACATGAATGTGGTTCGGCATTATAACGCTGTCTTCAACAAAAATGCTCTCGTGCACACCGTTGAAGAAGGATATACGGTTGCTTGCTATCTTTCCGTATGACGATAATACCATTGTGCCGCTGTTTACTTTACCCAATAGCAGCTTATTCCTGCTCGTACGTACAGTGATAAAGAAATACAGCTTGTCGTGTTTGTCGTATCTTCCTATTGACATGATGTCAAAACCGTTAAACATAAAAATTTTACTCCCCAAATTTGCTTTATGTATATAT
>CAYOGO010000222.1:0-2617 GCA_964403405.1 uncultured Lachnospiraceae bacterium
TCTCATTACATCGCAAAGCGCTGTAATATCATATAACTTTTTTGCAAAATTGTCAAGGGGTAAAATGACAAAATTTACAGAAAAGTCGTATGTTTTTTGTCTATCCATATCAAAAAGACAAATTTCCTCGCATTTTGTGTTCGGATGGCCGCAAAAATAATATATTTTGCTATCATCGGGATAAAAATCAAGAAGTATGAGCTTAAGCTCACTTGCCAAAAATTTATTGTCGACCTCAGTTATGCAAAGGGGTAAACGGGTATTTATCATGCTCCTTTGCAATAAGTGAGCTGGAGTGATACTGTAACCCGGATCCATAACCAATGACGCAGCCTGTGATAAATGCTCCGCAGCACCGGGACAGGATATTATGCTTATGCTCTCTCCTGCCTGCTTTGTGAGCATCTGTGTCAATACATTGCCGAATGCAGGTGAACCCAAAACACAAAGAATAACATTACTGCTTTCGGCACATGATATGATGTATTTGCATATATCGTCATACATTTCATCAAAAGACTCGGCATTTTCGTAAAAGATGTCGAGAGTTTCAAATTCAATTCCACGTGATAAAAGCTCTGCAACTACTGCATGTGAGCCTGCTTGGCATATTATCTTGCCGTTTCTGTTCTCAAACAATTCCCGATAGCCTTCAACGGACATACCGTTTATATCAGAATATCCCAATCCTATAACTGTGATCTTATTCATTTGCATCCCCCCGTTTTATTATTCAAAAAAGCGTCCGAATTTTGCAGATATAATTTCACCCTTCGGCACATATTTAAGGTCTTCCTTGCGTATCATGTGCATAACGAGCACCAGCGCAAAGTAAAATATCACACCGACGATAACGCCAAAGCCCATTGATATTATATAGCTTGACGTCAGTCTGATAAGTATAGCATATGTCATAAACGCTGCAAAGCCCATTATAGCACTTGATACAAGCGGCTTTATAAATGTTATGATCGGATGTATTTTAAGCCTTGTGAAGTAGACAACGCAGATAACATCAAGTATTGCAGCAAAAGCATATATGCACACCGAACTTGTTGCCGCACCGAGTATATTGAGTGTCTTATTTTGTACAAGTATATATGTTAACGGTATCTTTATAAATATCGCACCTATTGCAAGGTTTATTACAGGTACGTTTTGCTTACCGAGCCCCTGGAGCACTGCTGTTGCAGAGTGTATGATGGGTAATACAAGCAATGTAAACGACATTACTCTCAAGCAGTTGACAGCAAACGGGACCTCCCAATCGGAAAGGTTTGAGTACAAAACTCTTATTATCGGCTCAGCCATAACAAAAATGCCAACAGCACACGGATAAGCTATAAGTGATGTGAGTCTCAAAGCGGTCGATGATGTCTCGTGTACACCTTTTTTGTTGCGTTTTGCATGGAATTTTGAAACGGCGGGCACTATGCTGATAGCCAGTGAGGTCGAAAATATCAATGGCAGAGCTGTTATCGGTGAGCAATTACCCGACATTATTCCGTATAGGCTTGTCGCAATGGATGTAAGGTATTCATTGTAAAGCTCGGCATATTCCCTTGCTATTTGAGTCATTGACAGTGCAGTACTTACCTCAATGCCGTGCTTGGATGCATATTCCGCAAAGTGCTCAACGCCAAATGGTATGCCACTTATAAACGGAACTATCTTTTTCAGCCCGTTTATTACTATCAGCTGGTCTATCATGCTTACAAGAGGCATTATGGCAGAGCCTATCGCAACAGGTATGGCTATAAGAAGTATGTCCTTTATTATTTGCCTTGATGTAAGATCACTTGTGTCCGTTGTCATTGAACTTATGTCAGCCTTTATATTTGGGCTTGCCTTACCGTAAAGGAATACGATGTATACAAGCGCCACGAGCTCACTGAGCATAACTCCGCCAACTGCACCTGCCGCCCCCCATTCAACACCGTACCTTACAAATACAGCCGCAAAGCCGAGACCTGCAACAAGCTTTATAAATTGCTCTATTATCTGCGAAATTGCAGTCGGTACCATGTTCTGCATACCTTGAAAATAGCCCCTATATGCCGACATAACACTTACAAACAGTATTGCGGGAGCTATCGCCATAAGTGCATACTTGGAATCCGGATTTCCCTGCTTATTTGCAACAAATCCGCTTGCCAACAGCATGATGATAGTTGCGGTTGCACCGAGGACAAGCATCAGCTTACGGGAAAGCCTGAATGTCCTGTCCGCCAGCTTGTAATCGCCAACGTTTACCGCCTGTGCAACCAATCTTGAGATCGCAACAGGAAAGCCTGCCGATGAGATAACAAGCAAAAATGAATACATCGGGTATGCAAGCTGATAAAGCCCTATACCCTCCGAGCCGATTATTGAACTCAGAGGTATCCTGAATATAGCTCCGAGTATTTTAACGATTATGCCTGCAACAGACAATATTGCGGCACCGTTTACAAAATTATTGACCTTATTTTTCATATATTTACACAGTCCTTTGATCTGTTTTTGTGAACATTTGATATTATAGCATAAATTTTTGCTTAATTCAATAAAAATTTATTATTTGTCAAAAAAAATTACGCAAAATTCGATATTTTATGATAAAATATATATACGATAT
>CAYOGO010000223.1:0-2616 GCA_964403405.1 uncultured Lachnospiraceae bacterium
GGGGAATAGGCAGGGCTTGCGTATTGCAATTTGCAAAAAATGGCTGGAATGTTGCATTTACGTACGTTAAAAACGAAGAAATTGCGATCTCACTCTGCAATGAAGTCAAAAAAATGGGTGTTTCCTCAATCGCATTGAGGTGCAATGTTTCGGATTCCGATGAATGCAAAAAAGCGTTGGTCGGTGCGGCGGAGTATTTCGGCGGTCTTGATGCACTTGTTAATAATGCAGGTATATCGCAATTCAAGATTGTGCTTGACATGACTGATGAGGATTGGCAGAATATGCTTGCGGTAAACACAAACGGCGTATTCTATATGTCAAGAGTCGCAATTCCGTACATGTTGAATAAGGAGAGTGCAATAGTCAACGTGACTTCAATGTGGGGAAGGTGCGGTGCATCGTGCGAGGCACATTATTCCGCCTCAAAAGCTGCAGTTATTGGCTTTACAAAGGCGTTGGCAAAGGAGCTTGGACCATCCGGCATAAGGGTAAATGCTGTTGCTCCGGGCGTGATAAGGACGGACATGAACTCATTGTTGAATGCTGATGATATAAGAGCACTTGAGGACGAGACGCCGCTTTGCCGTATGGGAGAGGCTTGCGAGGTCGCAAGGGCGATATATTTTTTGGCATGTGATGAGGCATCGTTTATAACGGGTCAGGTGCTGGGAGTTGATGGCGGATATGTTATCTGACAAAATGAATGAGCTGTACACGGAGTGCAGGCTTTGTCCAAGAAATTGCGGTGTAAACAGAGCACAGGGTAAGACCGGTTATTGCGGAATGAATGCAGAGCTCAGGATCGCAAGGGCAGCGTTGCATTATTGGGAGGAGCCGTGTATTTCGGGCGAAAACGGCTCGGGTGCCGTGTTTTTTTGCGGTTGCTCATTAAAATGCATTTATTGCCAAAATCACGGCATTGCAGTAGGTACAAATATCGGAAAGAGCGTTACGGTTGAACGCCTTGCACAGATATTTATTGAGCTTCAGGACCAGAAGGCACACAATATTAATATAGTGACGGGGACACATTATATCCCACACATAATTGAGGCAATAGACATTGCGAGAAGCAACGGTCTTGTAATTCCGATAGTGTATAACACGGGAGGTTACGAGACGGTCGACAATATTGAGCGGCTGAAAGGGTATATTGATGTTTATTTGCCCGATTTTAAGTATGCTGATGCAGATAAGGCTTATAAGTACTCAAATGCATCTGATTATCCGCAAACGGCGCTCAAAGCGATAGAAAAGATGGTCGAGCAGGTGGGCAGACCTGCTTTTAATGACGGGATTATGATAAAGGGCGTGATCGTGCGTCATTTGGTGTTACCCGGGAGTGTTAAGTCATCAAAGAATGCGATAAAGATGCTTTATGATGCATTCGGTGATGATATTTATATTGCAATAATGAAGCAGTACACGCCGATGCAGCATGTAATGAGCCTTGCTGACGATAACAAGGAGCTGAAAAGAAGGCTTACAAGCGGAGAATACAATGCGTTAGTAAATTACGCATGTGATATCGGAATAAAAAACGGCTTCATGCAGACAGGGGAAAACGCAAGCGAAAGTTTTATTCCGAGCTTTGATACCGAAGGTGTTTGAAATTTATACATATGTAAAAGCCCCCCGTTTAAGGTTTAACGGGAGGCTTTGTTGTTTACTTTTCTCTTACAATGTACTGAGTTGCCATTTTGAGAGTAAGCGTGAGGCCGTTTTCATCTGCTTTTGCAGCTGAGCATGTGGAAATATCCTCCCATGCGTTTGTTTCTGCATTAAACCATTCAAGCTCACCCTTAAGTCCCGAGAGCGTGATGTCGTGGTCACCGCCATCGGCAGGAGCAGAGCGTTTGTCAGTTACGATCAGTGTTCCGTCATCAAAGAAGCTTAAGAATGCATCACAGCCTGTAACCTTACCTGCATTGCGGAATTCGCTGTACGAAATAGTTTGTGGGCTGTATGTGCCGTCTGCATTGGGCAAATGGAACACGGCGTCAAGACGCTTGTCAAGCAACATGTTACCCACTGTTTTTGCGTATTTGTTTGCAGTCTGTGCAAAGTACCAACGGAATGTGGGATCGTTTGTGCTTGTATATATACCATGGCTGTGTCCCGTATATATTACAAAATGCTCAAGATACCTGTGATGATATGCAAGCATGGTATTTACCTGCCACGTCATATACTCCTGAGTCATCTCGGAACGACGGGAGTCACCGCCGACAACTATCGCACCTACTATAATGCCGGTGTCCTTGCCGTAATCGAGTGCATAGTCTCTGTTCAGCTCAAGGTTAGCATACCAGTATGTATCCGTCATTTGCGGCTGACCATCCTCGTTATAGAAGAATGGGTATCTGTCGTAGCAATAATAATCGGGAGCTGCAGTTTGGGACAAATCGTCATAGGCACCGAGATAACTACCGTTATGAGCCACAGGTCCCATGTTGATATACACAAGCCTGTTGGCTATGGGATCGTATTTATCAAACAGATCCAGAACAAATCGGCAGAATGCGTATTTTTCATGTCCCAAAGGCTCATCATAGAATCCCCATTCGGTTATTGCCTCCATGTCACCGTAATTGTCTATCGTCCACTTGACAG
>CAYOGO010000224.1:0-2589 GCA_964403405.1 uncultured Lachnospiraceae bacterium
GGCATACAGCCCTCAAATACCATATCACACCCAAAGCCGTGAACTTCGGCTGTTTGTGCACTGACGAGAGCATCAACAAAGACGTAATATTCATCCTTTGTCATGGGACAATTTATGTAATCGTTGCCGCCATCACTGTACCTTGAGCCCTTTATGCACTTTGAAAGGTCAATGGAATCCGCATCAACGATGGGAGCTGAGGCATCGTAAAAATTCAGAAAATCGCTCCCGAGCAGCTCGTGCAATCTTTCCGATAGTACATCGGATGTGAGCGGACCGGTTGCAATTATTGTATTATCACTTATCTCGCCCGTATACTCAGATCTAATGATATTTATACACGGCTCATTTGAAATTTCTCTTGTGATGTATTCTGCAAATTTCTCTCTGTCGACCGACAATGCTCCGCTTGACGGCAATGTGCTTTCGTCCGCAGCTGACATTATCAATGAGTCAAATCGACGCATTTCCTCCTTCAGCAATCCACATGCGTTCGTCAGCTCACTTGATTTAAGTGAATTACTGCATACCAGCTCGCCAAAAAGCTCCGTTGTGTGGGCAGGGGTGTTTTTTTGAGGTCGCATTTCCCAAAGGTCCACCTCAATGCCTCTTTTGGCAAGCTGCCAAGCCGCCTCACAGCCTGCCAGCCCACCTCCGATAACAGTCATTTTATTCTTCATATTCTTTTTTATACTTACACTTAAAATTTCTGCAAACTTCCATCTTACCTTTTTTTGTTTCCCTTATTACGGTATAATCACCGCATTCCGGACATATTCTGCCCGTCGGAGGATACGTTGTTGCAAAATCGCAGTCTGGGTAACCACTGCATCCCATAAAACGCATACCCTTTCTGCTTCTCTTGTAAATGAGCTTTTTGCCGCACTTGGGACAATCATATCCTGCTTCCTCAATGATCGGCTTTGTACATTTACATTCGGGATAGTTGGGACAAGCAAGAAATTCACCGAATCTGCCCTCCTTAATTACCATCATCTCGCCACAATTATCACAGGGTATATCCGTCACACGCGGTTCAAGGTTGACCTTCTCGATGGAATTATCAGCCTTTTCCACCATTTCCGCAAATGCAGGATAAAAGTCATCAATTACCTTTGTCCACTTGATATTGCCGTCCTCAATTTCGTCAAGCTTTGTTTCCATCTGAGCAGTAAAGTCGTATGATATTACCTCGTCGAAGTATTCTATCAGAATCGTATTTACAAGCCTGCCTATATCGGTCGGATAGAGTGCCTTTTGTTCCTTTTTGATATAATTACGCTTCAAGATTAGTGCAATTGTTGGTGCAATAGTGCTTGGTCTTCCGATTCCGAGCTCCTCCAGTTTTTTAACAAGGGAGCCCTCTGTATACCTCGGCGTAGGCTGTGTGAAATGCTGTTGTTCCTTCCATTCGGTCAGCTTCAGCTCGTCTCCTATATTCAGCTCAGGCAAAACCTTATCCTTTGAGTCCTGCTTATCCTCATCCTCGTACACCTTTTTATATCCGTCAAATTTGAGTATGGAACCGCTTGTCTTAAAAGCATTACCATTATTATCAATGTCAATGCTGACAGTGTCGTACACCGCCGATTTCATCTGAGACGCTATGAATCTGTTATATATCAGCTTATAGAGCTTCAAATGATCGCTTGACAATGAGTCTGCAATGCTCTCCGGTGTAAGCTCAATGTATGTCGGACGTATTGCCTCGTGAGCATCCTGTACGTTTTTCTTTTTTGAGTAATAATTAGCACTTTCAGGCAAATAGTCATCACCGTATCTGTCCTTTATCGCTTCACGAACACTCACAAGTGCTTCCTCAGCAACACGTGTTGAGTCGGTTCTCATGTATGTTATAAGACCTACTGTGCCCCTACCCTTTATTTCAACTCCCTCATATATTTCCTGAGCGTTTTTCATTGTTCTCGATGTTGAAAAATTGAGATTTTTGAACGCCTCCTGCTGTAATGAGCTTGTAATAAACGGAGGTGCAGGATGCTTTACACGCGTGCCCTGTTTAAGACCCGATACGGTAAATATGTCAGAGCACTGCGATCTGACTATATCAACGTCTGCCTTTGATGAAAGTTTTTGTTTACCGTTTGAGTTGCCGTAATACTCTACCTCTACCTTCTTTTTTGAGCCCGTTGCTTTAGTGCTTGCACTCAACGTCCAATATTCCTCGGATACAAAATTCTCTATTTCTTCCTCTCTGTCACAAACAAGTCTCACCGCAACGGACTGCACTCTACCTGCGGAGAGGTGTGATTTTATCTTGTGCCACAGTATAGGGCTAATTTTATAGCCCACAAGTCTGTCAAGTACACGTCTTGCCTGCTGTGCATCTATGAGATCCTCATTGAGCTGTCTGGGCTGTTTTATTGCAGAAGTTATTGCCGATTTTGTTATCTCGTTAAATGTAATTCTGCATACCTTTTTTTCATCAAGCTTTAAGAGCTCGTGCAAATGCCATGCTATTGCCTCGCCCTCACGGTCAGGGTCGGTTGCCAGATAGACCATGTCCGCTTTTTTTGCAGCCGACTTAAGCTTTTCAACGATCTCCTTTTTGTCCTTTAAGACCTTATATCT
>CAYOGO010000225.1:0-2580 GCA_964403405.1 uncultured Lachnospiraceae bacterium
CACCTATGTAAAGCTCACCCTGTGTAATTTCTTCAAGACCTGCAATCATTCTGAGTGTTGTGGACTTACCGCAACCGGAAGGACCAACGAGAACTACGAATTCTTTATCTCTGATGTAGAGATTAAGGTCATTAACTGCCTTTACTTCGCCGTGGTATACCTTATATATACCCTTAAGTGTTAAACTAGCCATTGTCTAACATACCTCCTGAACTTATATAATACATGTAGATTTATATCACACTTATTTATGCTTATTATAAACTATAAAGCACAAAAAGTCTATTGACATTTTTGCCAAAAATGATCGGTTATTTTTATGAATTTTGTCAAAATGGCGGATCACTGCAAAACAGCCGCCTCAAGATTGCACATTATGTAAAAATCCGGATTCTTCTCGGAATCGGAGAAAAACAACGTATACGTCGGAAAAGGTGTATACGGACTTATGCATATTACATTTGACAGCACATCCCCAAGCGACGTTGTTATCGTAAAGCCATCAATGCAGCCGAATGAAGCCTGACCATCTATCTTATGCAGATACTCCCGACCCCTGTATGTTGTTTTTAATTCATTTCCAGCCTCAAAGCCATCAAACTTTGCCACAACGGAATTATACATACCTGCCGTTTCGTACGGAGCTATCAATGCATTGAAAACAAGTGACGTTATCGGATTTTCGTTGCAAAATTCACCGAGCTTGCTGTAAAACTTCGTCGATTTGCCGAAGTATCCGCCCGAAAAGACCTCACTACCGATGGTAAACCTCCACGCAAAGCGTAATCCGTTTGGTCCCTTGCCTCCGACAGATATCTCAAATCTGCCGTTTGAGACATATTCACCCGTATTGATCTCAAACGCATAACGGAATGACTCTCCGCCCTCAAAATCCAGCGGACGCCATGCATCAAACAGCTCGCCGACATCATCAAAGGCATCTATCTTTTTGACTGTCATTTTGTCATCCGTTATCTGCACTATTTTGCCACAGCCCGAGAAAAACAATGCCACACAGAGCATTATTACTGTTAATTTTATTTTTTTCAATCCATTATCCTTTACATTTGTATATTATCGTAGCATTTGTCAGCACGTGCTTTTATTATCGCAAGCACTGCCCATATTGCAAGCAACGACATTGCAATTACCGCAATGCTTCCAAGCACCGTATTGAATATGGAAACTATCAACGGCAAGCCGCACACAGCTATGAGCACGGGAATGGAAAGTGCCAAGCTTATGAATAAATTAATATTCTGCTTTACTGCTGCATTTTCATCTGCCCAAACAAGCTTTGGACGACCCATATCAACAAGCAGACCTATTCCGGATACATATATGAACGCCATACCCGATACAAGCAATACAAGTATTGAATTAAGCAGACCGCAATTCAGTACAAAAGCAAGCACACCCATCACGAATGCTCCGGGTATTCCGCATATCAAAAATGAAGAGTACAATTTTGCTTTCAACTGAGTATAATAAGGTACAGGTAGCATTTTTGCAAATACTATTGCCGAGCCCTCTCTTGATATGGATGTTGCCGTCGAAGAACCTGTGGAGGCAATAAATGTCGTTACTGCAATCACTCCCGCAAGAACAAAAGGTAAAAATTCACCTATATGCTCCCCAACGGTATTTCTGAGCTCGACAAATGTCTCCATGTCCGCCGAGAGAAAAAATCCCACAAGAAAAAATACCGGCCATATCCATGTAATGAGGCAGCAGTTCATAAATGCGACGGGTGAACGAAGCAAAAGCCTCAATTCCTTCATTATAAGAGCTTTTAATGCAGAGCTTTTTGACGAGCCTGCCTCAAGTTGCTTTTCAGAAAGCCTTTTGTGTTTTGCGGAGGTCTGAGTAATTCCCAGTGATGCTTTTTCGTACATCAGCCTTGCAGCAAGCATAAACACAGCAAATGCAAGCACGCTCATTACGATCGACAATACAAACCACAAAAGTCCCTGAAGCGTTGCATATGCGTCAAGTGCCTTAAACGTGAACAGCATTGATGGCACGATGTAGCCCAATGCCCTTGCAAATGACGATGAATCCCCCGCTATCATTTCAAACAGCAATGCAGAGTTTTCGCTTTCTTCAATATCACCGAATTGATTCATTGTGGGGATGTACACCGCAAACATGAATACAAATACGGCTATTGTCGAAAAAACATTTATTCTGTCACGATTTTTAAGAAATGGCAAAAATCGCATCATAAGCATTGCGATTATGCTTACTATCACAACAGGCACTATCGGTAACAGCGCTCCCAATATGACAGCGTATATATAGAACAACGCACCTGCCCTTGACATCACACCGAACGCAACAAGGAACGGCACATAAACAAATGCCTCAAATATATACTCATATATGAGTATGTTTATAAATCTCGCTCCGCATATCTGCCATGTTTTTAACGGCAAATGTAAAAGAGCGTCATTATCCGTCGAAAGGAACAGTATGCTCAATGAATAAAACAATCCCATAAACAGTGTCAATGCCACCGATATGATCAGATATGACCTTATTATAAGCGATTCCTTGCCAACCGATGCAAGAGCATCATAT
>CAYOGO010000226.1:0-2565 GCA_964403405.1 uncultured Lachnospiraceae bacterium
AAATAAATATAGTGGATACCCCCGGGCACGCTGACTTCGGCGGCGAGGTTGAGCGTGTGCTTAAAATGGTAAACGGCGTTGTGCTGCTCGTGGATGCATTTGAGGGTCCCATGCCGCAAACAAGGTTTGTGCTTGAAAAGGCACTTGAATTGGGTCATAAGATCATAATCGTTATAAATAAGGTGGATCGTCCCGATGCACGTGTTGATGCGGTTTATGATGAGGTGCTTGAGCTCCTGCTTGACCTCAATGCAACGGAGGAACAGCTTAACAGCCCCGTTGTTTATTGCTCCGCAAGAGCAGGTATTGCATCATTGTCGCCGGATGAGCCCGGCGTTGACCTTAAGCCGTTGTTTGAAACGATAGTAAATTATATACCGTCCCCCGAGGGCGATGAGACACTTCCCTTGCAGATGCTCGTATCATCGATAGATTACAATGATTATGTGGGCAGGATTGCAATAGGAAGGATCGAACGCGGCACGATAAAGCCCGGCACGGATGTTTCAATATGCGATTATCACAGAAATGTTGACACATACAGAGGCAAGATAGTAAATCTTTATAAGATAGAGGGTCTTAAGCGTGTACCGGTAGAGTCCGCATCGGTAGGTGATATTGTTTGTATTTCAGGTATAGAGGATATAACAATAGGCGAGACCATATGTGCATACGGTACGGATGAGCCCCTGCCGTTTGTAAAAATATCAGAGCCGACCGTGGAAATGACATTCTCCGTAAATGACAGTCCCTTTGCAGGTCGTGAGGGTAAGTTTGTAACATCGAGACAGATACGTGAAAGACTTTTCAGAGAATTGCTCAAGGATGTATCGCTCCGTGTACGCGAAACCGATTCCACGGACAGCTTTACAGTATGCGGCAGAGGCGAAATGCATTTGTCCATACTTATAGAGACAATGCGTCGTGAGGGATATGAGTTCCAGGTAAGCACGCCGAGAGTGCTCTTCAAGGAGATAGAGGGTGTAAGGTGTGAGCCTATCGAGACACTCATTACAGACGTTCCAGAGGACTCAGTTGGTGCCGTAATGATGAAGATAGGTGCAAGAAAGGGTGAGCTTGTTCACATGACACCTCTCAACAGCAGAATGAGGCTTGAATTCCATGTTCCGTCAAGGGGTCTTTTCGGATACAAGAGCGAATTTCTTACTGATACAAGGGGCGAGGGCGTAATGAACTCAGTGTTCTATGATTACGAGCCCTATAAGGGAGACCTTGCAACAAGGCAAACAGGTGCTTTGGTAGCATTTGAAACGGGCGAATCAATAACATACGGTCTTTTCAACGCACAGGAGAGAGGTGAGCTCTTTATAGGTGCAGGCGTTCCCGTATACGAGGGCATGATAGTGGGCGAATCCGCAAAAACCGGTGATATTGCGGTAAACGTGTGCAAGAAAAAGCATGTTTCAAATATGCGTTCATCGGGAAGTGATGAGGCATTGAGGCTTGTTCCGTATAAAATAATGTCGCTTGAAAAATCTCTTGAATTTATCAAGGATGATGAATTGCTTGAGGTCACACCAAAGAACATACGTCTCAGAAAGAGAATACTCAATACACAGCTGAGACTCAAGGCGGAAAGCAAAAAGGATATGTAATGATATAAATGACCCGAGGCAAAATGCTTCGGGTCATTCTTTTATTTGGTGTACATTTTTGCAATGCATTCAACTATATTCTTTATATCTTCGTTCGTTGTGTTCACACACATGTCGTAATTGAGCTTGTCGCCCCATTTTTTATTTGTATAGAACTTGTAGTAATCCGATCTGTTTTTATCAACAAGCTTTATTTTACGCTTGAGCTCGGAATCACTTAAATTCTCAGTTTCCTCACCTTTTTGTCTGCAGCGTGCCATTTTGCTTTCGAGATCGGCATAAACAAATATTCTGAACGGGTTGTATTCACTCAATATATGATCTGCACATCTTCCCACTATGACACAGTCCGATTTTTCTGCCATTTCACGGAGTATGTTGCACTGTTCTCTGTATATTACGGTGCTTTGCTCCATGTGCATGCTCGGCATGGCATAAAATGTGCCGCCGATATGAATAGGATATGAAATGATGGGCTTTTTTTCGACTATATTTTGAACGTATTGTTCGGATAAGTCTGTTTTCTTTGATATTTCGGTTATGATCTCGTTGTCATAGTATGCAAAACCGATCTTTTCCGCAAGGCGTCTGCCTATTTCTCTGCCACCGCTGCCGAATTCTCTGCCGACAGTAATTATTCTGTTCATAATGGTACCTCCGTATTTATACAGATGCGTATCACGATCTTATTGCAGGATCTGCAGTGCATCTGCTGTTTTCTTTTTATTATAGCACAACGGAAAAAATTTTTCAAGCAATTCAAAAAATCATCTTGTAAAAAAATTTAGTTTGTGTTATACTTATAATAGATTAGCAGTAGCATTAATCTAAAAGATCAGGAGGAAGAACAATGGCAAAATTTTACGAAAAAAAGCTTGATAGTGGTACTCGCAATGCCATTAAAGAGCAGATCAATACTTATATTGACTCTATTAAAGAAGATATCGGT
>CAYOGO010000227.1:0-2536 GCA_964403405.1 uncultured Lachnospiraceae bacterium
ATATTATATGATACAATATAAGAACTATTATTAAGGTAAAGTACCTTGATCTTGGATATTTAAGACAGAATACACTGCAGTGTACCGCTTGCGGGCACGGAGCCTTTGTTTTATCCGTGGCTTTTGCGCTTGTATCCATGTATCACCGTACCTAAGGGTTTATTTTATTTAATGCATGAACACAGTATATCGCTGATCATTATTGTGATTTGTATAATTTTGTCGTCCTATTTTTCGGCAACGGAAACGGCATTTTTATCGCTCAATAGGATCAGGATAAAAAACATGGCGGAAAACGGAAATAAAAAGGCAAAATTGGTTATGAAGCTGTCCGATAATTATGACAGTCTGTTGTCAACAATATTGATAGGCAATAATATCGTAAATATTGCATCTGCGTCACTCGCAACGATAATATTTGTTGGGTTTTGCGGCGAAGAGACCGGTCCAACGCTCTCAACCATCATAACGACTGTTATAGTATTGATATTCGGCGAAATAACGCCAAAGGGAATTGCAAAGGAGCATCCCGAAGCGTTTGCATTGTTTTCCGCACCGTTCATTAATGTGTTGATGAAGGTGTTTACACCGTTTAATTTCATATTCGGAAAGTGGAAAAAATTGGTATCCAGGATGTTCAGGTCAAACAGTGACCGCTCAATTACAGAGGAGGAGCTCTTGACTATCGTGGAGGAGGCTCACCAGGATGGCGGTATTGATGAGCAGGAAAGCTCGCTCATAAAGAGTGCGATAGAATTTTCCGAGCTTGAGGCAAAGGATATTCTCACGCCCAGAGTGGATATTGTCGGTATTTCAACTGAGGATACAAAAGAGGATATAGCACGTATCTTTACTCAAACGGGCTACTCACGTCTTCCGCTGTATGAGGATACGATGGATCACATAATCGGAATCGTTTACCATAAGGATTTTTACAATTATGTGTTTGGAAAAAACAAGGATGTGGATTCCATTGTGCGTCCGGCGATATTTACCACAAAAAACATGGGTATAGATGCATTGCTTAAGGAGCTTCAGCAGAAAAAATCGCATATAGCGGTAATTCTTGATGAATACGGCGGAACTGTGGGTATCGTGACACTTGAGGACATACTTGAGCAACTTGTCGGCGATATATGGGATGAGCATGATGAAGTAACAAAGGAAATAGAAAAAATATCGGATACGGAATACATAGTTTCAGGCAGTGAAGATGTAGAGGAGCTCTTTGAAATGCTCAACATAAACAGGGAGCTTGAGGTGCTTACCGTGAGCGGATGGGTCATGGAGGTGCTGAGCAAAATACCTGAAAAGGGAGATTACTTTGAATATGAATTCTTGAATGTCAAAGTCCTCGAAATGGATGAGAAGCGTGTAGATAAGATCCGTGTTGTGATAGATCCGAGCAAAATACCTGAGGAAGAATAAAAGGAGAATATAATGAGTAGATTTTTGGAGGCTGCAGCTGAATTTGCAAGGAACGGCGAGGGTACAATGTATAGAATTTCCGAAATACATCACGGAATACAGGAAAGCATGACCATCACACCGGCAAATCCATGTCAGGACGGATATTCGGTTGCAAAGGCATTCACAATGACAGCAATAGGCATGCTGTACGATGACGGTCAGTTGAGCACGGACGAGAGAGTGGTTGATATTTTTGCGGACGAATTGCAGGAAAACATGGATCCCAAGTGGAACACAATGACGGTGCATCATCTGCTCAAGCACAGATGCGGCTTTCCCGGTGGTTTTTTGGATATTGACTGCATTGATGCAAACAGCTTTGGAGATGATTATCTTAAGACCGTATTCAATGTGGAGTTACAATATACACCCGGAGAGGGATATTCATACAGCGATGGTGCATACTACGTGCTTTCACGAATAGTCACGAAGAAAACAGGCAGAATACTTGATGAATTTTTGTGGGAAAGGCTCTTTTACCCGTTGGAGTACAGGGAGGTTGCATGGAGCAAGTGCCCCAAGGGCTACCCAATGGGTGCAACGGGATTGTACACATACACTGAGGATACCGTAAAACTGGCTGAGGTATATCTCCACGGAGGTGTTTATAAGGGCAAGAGGATAGTGTCTGAGGAATGGGCAAGCGTCGTTAGGGAGAGAGAGTACGAATTCTCACGCTGCTGTGGCGGAAAATGCTACTGCAAGGGCGGCATGAGGGGACAAATGATAATGTTTATACCTGAGCAGGACAGAGCATTTGCATGGCATTCCTATGAGGGCAGAGACCTTACGGAATGGGCTGCAAGCTATACGGAATAAGAATATCGGTTTCATGCGGGACGCACATTTATGTGATATTCTAATTTTTAGAAATACGGAAATTTTTGTTGTGCAGACGACAGCACGGGATACTGCCGAGAATAATTGGCATAAAACAGAGCATGGCTGCAGCATAGAATAAAATGAGATCCGCACGGAATACCTGTGCGGATCTGTTTGTTTATTTTGCCAAAATATCGTCGATAAGGGGGGAAACATAATCGCAATAGAGCGATCCTATAAAAGC
>CAYOGO010000228.1:0-2531 GCA_964403405.1 uncultured Lachnospiraceae bacterium
CTCTTACGCCGCCCTCCTCTGTTTTTCGCGCCTTTATCGGCGGATAGCTCTTGGGAAGATTCAGCTCAATAACAAATTTATCCGTGTTAACTTCCCGTAAGCGCTTTTTTAACATTTTTTCAAGTAACATTTATTTCTCCTGTTGCTCTCGTATTTTTATAATAAGTAATATGCCGTCACTGACCTCAACGCTTGCGATCTTGCCGTTTTGAGGCTCATTTCTCACTGCATATTGGTATTTTATATCTATTTCAGCATTGTCAAGCGTATATTTGGCATTCCTTATGCTGACGCCGCGTGCAGTGCATCCCAATGCCAGAACGGAAAAGTATTCAAATTTATCATCTATATGGGATGTCTTTTTTGATATGACCTCCATTTCGGAATGATCGTCAACCATAACTGCACTCATGCCGAGGGAGTCAATATACATGAGCGCAGAAACATTGGCAAGAGTGTGATCAAGCGTTCCGCCTATTACACCTATCATCAAAAAATCCTCAAATCCACGTTTCAAGCCCTCTCGAACTGCAAACATGGTATCCGTATCATCCTTTTCACACGGCAGAACTATCATTTCCGTCTGTCTTTGAGGCACCTCATGCGAGTCAAAATCACCGACTATAAGATCTGCCTCATGTGCAAGCTCATTTTCATGCAACAGACCGCAATCACAATAAATCATATAATCGCCGTCATTTATATATCTCTTGACCGCCTCATATTCCTTTATTTCGGCACCGCCCACAATAACACAACGCCTTTTATTCATATACCAAACATCCCACAGTTAATTATCCATTCTTTACATCCGCATAAAACTGCTCCGCAAAATGCACCGTATCCATTGCATCAGCTGCATAAAAATCAGCATGCATCTTATCCGCATAATCCTGTGTCAGCACTGCACCGCCAACGACTGTCTTTATGCTCGGATCAAGCTCCTTCAACATTTTCACCGTTTCTTCCATTGACGGCACCGTTGTAGTCATCAGCGCACTGAGCCCGACGAGCTTACAATTATTCTTGATCGCACACTCGCACACAGTCTCCGGCGGAACATCCTTGCCGAGATCTATAACGTTAAAGCCATAGCTTTCAAGCATTACCTTTACGATATTTTTTCCGATGTCGTGAATATCGCCCTTTACGGTGGCAAGTATCACTTTTTTGTTATTTTGCTTATTTGATGCAGGCATATGCTTTTTGACCACATCAAATACGGCACAGGCACATTCCGCACTTGTAAGTAGCTGCGGCAAAAATATCTTTTTTTGCTCAAATGAACATCCGACCTCATTGAGGGCAGGTATCACCTGAGTATTTATAACCTCAAGTGGTGCTGTCTCTTTGCAAAGCATTTCTGCTTGCTTTACCGCCTCGTTCGTCAGACCCTTTATTATGCAATACTTAAGCGTCGGCGCACCCTCCTGCTTTGTATCCCTTGCTTGACCCTGCTCTGCTGTTGCATACTCAATGTATTCGGAGCAGCTTTTATCCATATCGTGAAGTGCTCTGTATGCAAAGTAGACATCCACCATGCTTTTTGAAAAAGGATTCATTATGGCACAGTTAAGTCCACACTGAAGTGCATTTGCAAAAAATGTTGAGTTTATTTTATCTCTTTCCGGCAAGCCAAATGAAATATTTGAAACCCCCAGACTTGTTTTTATTCCTCTGCTGTGCAAAAGCTGTATTGTTTTTAACGTAACAAGTGCATTTGTCGTATCCGACGATATTGTCATAGCAAGCGGATCAACGATTATATCCTTTTTATCTATCCCGTACTCACCTGCGACCCTGATTATATTCTCCGCAATAGCAAGGCGTTCCTCAGCCGTCCCTGGGATACCATTTTCATCAAGCGTCAATGCTATTATGGCACCTGAATACTTCCTTGCTATCGGAAAAACAGCCTCCATATTTTCCTTTTTGCCGTTTACGGAGTTGATAAGGGGCTTGCCGTTATATATCCTTGCAGCCTGCTCTATTGCATTCGTGTTTGAGGAATCAAGCTGAAGCGGAAGTGAGATCACAGCCTGTATTGAAGCCACTGCTTGCTTTATGGTCGCTATCTCATCAATATCCGGAAGACCCACATTAACGTCAAGCACATGCACGCCTGCATCCGCCTGCTTTATTCCCTCTGACAGCACATAGTTCATATCACCGTTTCTCAAGGCTTCCTTGAGCTTAGGCTTGCCCGTCGGGTTGATGCGTTCTCCTATAAGTATTGGGGACTCTCCTATCTCAACAGCATGGGTATACGACGATATCAATGTAGTATTTTTGTATTTCGGCAAGGAATACGGTATATCCCTCGTTTTTTCTATCATTTTTCGCATGTGATCAGGTGTTGTGCCACAGCATCCGCCCAAAATACAGCCTCCTGCACGTGCTATTCTCACCATATGCTCCGCAAATGCATCCGGATCTATGTTATAAACGGTCTTTCCGTTCACTATCATGGGCAATCCGGCATTTGGGTTGACTATTATCGGTATCGACGCTGTTTTATTCAAGCTTTCAAC
>CAYOGO010000229.1:0-2519 GCA_964403405.1 uncultured Lachnospiraceae bacterium
GATTTTTTAAATGCGGATATTGAAGCATTGCAGAAAAAGCTTTATAGGGACGGTGTAAAATTACACTGTAATGAAATAGACAGGTAAAGGATTATTTTATGAAAAGAGCCATAATAAACGGTAAATTGATATATCCTCACAGAATAAGCGAGGGTGAAGCGGTAATAATAGTTGATGATAAGATATGCAATATCACTGATAACCAATGTGTTCCGTCCGATTGCGAGATCATAGACGCAAAAGGTAATTATGTTGCACCTGGCTTTGTTGATATCCACGTTCACGGCGGCGGCGGTTATTCGTTCATGGACGGTGATGTTGAATCATTTACGGGTGTTGCTGAGGCACATATGCGTCACGGCACAACATCTATGCTTCCAACAACTCTTGCCTGCAGGTTTGACGAGCTGAAGCAGACGCTTGAGGTATTTGCCGAAGCCGAAAAGGCAAACACAAAGGGTGCTCAATTACTAGGATTCAATCTTGAGGGTCCGTACTTTTCACTTGAGCAGTGCGGTGCACAGAATCCGGAATATATAACGCCGCCCAAAAAGGAAGAATATAACGAAATATACGACAAATACGGCAAAAATATTAAAATATGGTGTTCAGCGCCGGAACTTGAGGGTGCATGTGAGTTTGCTTCATTTGCAAGGCAGAGAGGCATAGTTGCATCCATTGCTCACACAAATGCTGATTATGCCGCCGTTGTAAAGGGTTATGAGGCAGGTTACCGTCACGTAACACATTTGTATTCGGGTATGACGGGCGTATTCAGAGTAAATTCGTACAGATTTGCGGGAGTTGTAGAAAGTGCTTTTCTTATTGACGACTTGACTGTTGAGGTGATTGGTGACGGATGTCATTTACCGAAGCCTCTTTTGCAGCTTATATACAAAATAAAGGGTGCGGACAGGATAGCCCTGGTCACGGACGCAACAAACGCCGCAGGACAAAACGTTACCGAAAGCATGCTCGGTAGCAAAAAGAACGGAATAAGAGTCATTGTTGAAGATGGTGTTGCAAAGCTGCCCGACAGACAATCATTTGCAGGCAGTGTTGCAACGATGGATAGACTTGTAAGAAATATGTACAAGCTTGCCGAGGTCAAGCTTACCGATGCTGTAAAAATGGCAACTCTCACACCTGCAAGAATAATAGGTGAGGACCTCAAAAAAGGCAGCCTTGCACCGGGAAAGGATGCCGACATAGTGCTGTTTGATGACGACATCAACGTAAAAATGACTGTCATAGGCGGCAAAACGGTGTACTCAAATGAATAATAACGTTGTGATTATAGGCGGCGGCCCTGCTGGAATGATGGCAGCCATAACCTGTGCAAAAAACGGCAAGCATGCTGTTTTGATCGATAAAAACGACATTTTAGGCAAAAAGCTGCTCATTACAGGTAAGGGAAGATGTAACCTCACCAATTCTTGCGATATTGACGGATTTATTGCAAATATTCCCATAAATGCACGTTTTATGTACAGTGCATTCAAGGCTTTTGACAACAGATCGCTCATGAATTTCTTTGAAAACAGGGGCGTAAAATTAAAGGAGGAGCGGGGTGGAAGGATATTTCCCGAATCGGATAAGTCATCGGATATACAGGGTGCTCTTGTAAAGTCTCTCAAAATGGAGGGCGTTGAAATAATAAAGGGCAGGGCTGTAAAAATAAATACGGGGAACAATGCCGTAAGCTCCGTTGTTCTGGAAAGCGGAAGAACAATATTATGTGACAGTGTTATAATCGCAACGGGAGGCAAGTCATACCCGTTAACGGGCTCGACTGGTGACGGCTACACGCTTGCACAATCACTCGGTCATGACATAGTTGCTCCAAAGCCGTCCCTTGTGCCCCTTGAGGTTGAGGACAGGTCTCTTTGTGAGCTTCAGGGCTTATCGTTGAAGAATGTGGGCTTAAAAATAAAGGATCCGTCGAACGGCAAGATTCTTTATGACGATTTTGGCGAAATGATGTTTACACACTTCGGTATAACGGGTCCAATAGTGTTGAGTGCTTCTGCATATGTAAAGAATATAGCCGGAAAGATAGCTGAAATAGACTTTAAGCCGGCATTGAGTGACGAAAAGCTTCAGGAAAGAATACGCCGTGATTTTGATATGTACAAAAATTTTGATTTCGTCAATGCGATCAAGGATCTTTTGCCGTCAAAATTAATAACGACCATTGCAGACTATTGCAGGATACCTCACCATAAAAAGGTAAACCAAATAACAAAAGAGGACCGTTTGGAGCTGATAAACGCATTAAAGCATTTTTCATTCAGTATAAAGGGCACACGCCCAATATCCGAAGCCATAATCACATCCGGCGGAGTCAGCGTAAAGCAAATAAAGCCGTCAACAATGGAATCAAAGCTCGTAAGAGGACTGTTCTTTGCAGGCGAAGTGATCGATGTTGATGCGTATACGGGCGGATTTAATCTTCAAATAGCGTTTTCAACCGGATATATTGCAGGGGCAAACGCATAGAATAAAAAAGAGGTGACAAT
>CAYOGO010000230.1:0-2507 GCA_964403405.1 uncultured Lachnospiraceae bacterium
TTTCGCCGTTCTACTTTGTGATAGCGTTAAAGCTCATATCGGACGGTACATTAAGAGGTGCCGGAATGATGTCAAAATTTATGATAACCGCATTTTCCGATCTTTTTCTCAGGGTATTGCTCGCATGGATACTGCCGATAAAGTTTAATTCTCTCGGAATCTGGCTTGCATGGCCGATCGGCTGGATAATCGGTGCCGTAATTTCGAGTATATTCTACCGCAACGCTAAATGGGGCAATGAAAAACAGCTGAAGCAGATCAGCTCGGATTAAGGCAATTATGATCATTAAAAGGCTTTCTTTTGCACAAAAGAGAGCCTTTTTTGATCATACGAATATATTTTTGTGCAAATAGTTGCATTTTGTGGTATAATGTACGCAGACAAAACTTAGACGCATTTTATGCCGCTCAGTCGGTTTGAGTTTACATAAATACAAAGGAGAAATTTTATGGAATTTGGTTTAAATTTATTTTCTATAAGAAATGAAGTCAACACACACGAAAAATTCTTGGAAACAGCAAAAAAGCTTAAGGATATGGGCTATGACTCATTGCAGTGCTCCGCTTGCCCGTATGATGTTGAGCTTTACAAAAAGGTCACGGCTATCACGGGTATGCCCATAGTGCTTACTCATGTTGGATATGACAGGATAACTGAAGACACGGATGCTCTCATGGCTGAGCACGAGGCCTTCGGTTGCAGAAACATAGGTCTCGGCTACATGGATTGCGGCAAGGATGAGCTTGTGCATGAGCAGACCGAAAAATTAATCGTAGCTGCCGAAAAAATGCAGAAAAACGGCTTCAGGTTCTTCTACCATAATCACAATGGTGAATTCAGAAAAATGGCAGACGGCAGGACCGTAATGGATTATTTTATTGAGGAAGCAAAGGCATTCAATTTTACTTTTGATACGTATTGGGCTTACTTTGCAGACGCATCTCTTACGGAATACATCACAAAGCTTGACGGAAGAATAGAATGCGTTCATCTGAAGGATTCACGCCCCGACGGCAATGCAAAGGTGATCGCTCCTGTTGGCATGGGCAGCATTGATTTTAAGGATGTAATACCCAAAATGCTCAAGGCAGGCACCAAACATTTCATCGTTGAGCAGGACAATGCCGCCGATATGCCGGACACTCTCGGTCAGGTAAAAATAAGCATTGATTACCTGAAAAAGAATTTCTGATGCAATTTATGACAATAAAAACGATCCCCTCTTCTTAAGAGGGGATTATTCTTTATACTGTTATTTTTGCAACTCTTACCAGCAGATTTACACCCGGCAAAAATCTCTTTTTGCAGAACGTATATCTGTTGCCGTTCCTTTCAAACGGAATATCCAGTTTATCATCAAGATAATGTATGGAATGAACAGCGTCATCAAGCTCAAATGTTACATTCTCGCCGTTTGAGTCATGCACAAACAGGTAGTAACACTTGCTTGCATTGTCGTACATCATAAAATCCTTATCGTTATCTACATATGTCTGTACGGTGTCAACATCGCGTATCGAAGGGTCGTTCAGCTTTGTCCACTGCGCGATCTTTTGCAGATAGCCCTTGTCAATATCGCAAAGCATGCCGTTGCCCATAGGACCTACATTCAAAAGCAGGTTTGTCTTTGCTTTTCTGCACTGTATGAGCCTGTTTATCATTTCGCCAACGGGCTTGTACGAAAGATCGCCGCTTGCATAGCCCCACCACTCGCCAAATATCTCACACACCTCGCCTGCAATGTACTTTTCAACATTGTCCTTATTCTGGTGAGCAGGAACGCCTCTTTCATATGTCACGCTGTCTATTTCGGGATAGCTTACGCTTCCCATTTCCTCGCCCATGCCCGTATTGTTTATTATCATTGCCTCGGGCTGATATTTTCTTATAACGGCACACAGCTCGTCAAACTCCCAGCTGCCGTCCTTTTTAGCCCACCAGCCGTCAAACCACAATCCGCCGATCTTGCCGTAATTTTTGCAAAGAAGCTCCACGCTGTCCCTCAAGTACTTAAGATATGCCTTAAAGTCATTATCATAATCCGTATTGTACCAATCTATGAGAGTATGGTAGAAAAACGGAACAATACCTTGCTTGTTGCACTCATCAACAAACTCCTTGACAAGATCTCTGCCCGTTGCGGAATGCGGTGCGTCGTAATCATTCAATCCGCATGTATCATACAACGAAAATCCGTCATGGTGACGCGTTGTGAGAGTTATGTATTTACAGCCTGCGTTTTTTGCATTCTTTACAAGCTCATGAGCCCAATTCTTGTTCACCTTGAACTTTTTTGTAAGCTTTTGGTATTCCTCAGCGGGAATGTTTCTTAAATTCTGCACCCATTCGCCTTCTCCGATAATGCTGTACAGTCCGAAATGAACAAACATTCCGAAGCCCAGCTTTTCAAAATCCTTGATGTACTGCTTTACTATCATGTAAAATCTCCCGTAAAAGTTGTTATTCAGTCACATTGAACGGATTACGTTACAATGCGCAGCTTAAA
>CAYOGO010000231.1:0-2451 GCA_964403405.1 uncultured Lachnospiraceae bacterium
CCTTAATTCCGCAAAAGCGGCTCTCAAAACATATAACGTTGTTACACGCCGATATTATCGGAACATATCCGCAACTCATACACGGCTTTACGTGGAGCGGATCTCACCAAATACCGCCCTCTCTGGCACTGCCTGAATATTACCACTCGGATAGTAACAATATTATAAAGTAAAAACAGATTTTTGTCAAGAGCTTTTATTCAAAAAATGCATTTTTGCGGAAATTTTGCATAAACAATATCATTGCGACATTTCTTCGATATGACCGATGTAGTCCAAGCTCCTCAATGCCTCTATGATTTCTGTGTGTGTTTTATATTTTTTTAATTCGGGACTGTTTATTGACAATGCTATCGTGTAAACGCTTAATCCTGAGTCAGCATAAGCCGCATTTGCTTCAATATCGTCTATTCTTAATCCCAAACGTCTTATTGTGCTTACAAAATTTTGCAAATAAGTACTGCTCTTTAATTCAAGGTGTATTTCAAAGTGGTTTGATCTGTTTTTTAAGTAGCGTTCAAGTGAGGGAAGAACTGCAAGACTGCACAGCAGAATAACAAATGCTGTTACAGTTACAGTGTAAAATCCGGCACCTGCCACAAGACCTATAACGCCGCAAGCCCAAAGTCCCGAGGCAGTTGTTAAACCCTTTATCTGGCTTTTTGAACTTACAAAAAGTGAATGAACACAAATTACCGCAACGCCTACAACGGCTGCACAGGAGAGAATATAAACGCTTGTGCCCGTTTTTGTGATGAGATATTCATCAAGTATCATTATAACGGTCGTTGCGAGCGAAACGAGAATAAACGTACGCAGACCTGCAGAGTGACGCTTGCTTGAACGTTCACAGCCTATGATCGCCGAAAATACAGCTGCAAGCACTATTCTGAAAAGTACGCTGTATGTATTGAGCTCCTGTGACCATGAGCCCAATATGTTTGCAATAGGATCTATCATTTTATTTTACCTCCGTAAAGTTTTTGCTCCAAAAAAAGCTGCTGCTCCTTTGCAGCGTCGTTAAATGCACGTTCATCCGCATTGATAGATTCCTCCTTCAATTCTCGTTGGATGACCTGTATACGCTCTATAAGCTGCTCAACGGTATTCTTTTCCTGTCCGTCTGATGTTTGCTCATCGATCTGTGCTACATCCTCAAGCTTTGTCGAGTATGATTTGGAAAGATACAATGACAGCTTTGCACATCCGGGTCCTATGAGCTCATACAAAACGCTGGATGCAAGTATTATAGTCTGTAATGCATTACCCATATCTCCACCGAGTGTCCTTGCACCGACGGCAGCGAGTCCTATTGCGACACCTGCCTGTGGGATGAGTGCCAGACCGAAATAATTGCGTGTGAGCTTTGGCTTTTTGGTAATGAGACAGCCCCAAAAAGCACCTGTATACTTACCTATTATTCTCACAAAGAAATAGAGCACACCGATGATCAACAGTGATACGCCGCCTATTGCACCCGAAGGCTTTATAAGTGCGTTCAAATCGAATGAGAGACCCGAGCGTACAAAGAACAAAAGCAATATGGGAGGGCTGAAATAGTTCAATTGCATAAAAAGGCTGTCATCATCAGTCAAGTTAATGTACACCGTACCCATTGACATGCAACCGAGCAGGGGTGAAATATCAAGGGCAGTACATATTCCGCAAAATGAGAAAAGCAATGCTATCGCGATGATGAGCCTGTTGTCCGTTGAGTATTTTTTCTTTATGAGAAGCTTCATAAAAAATCCGAAGATTCCGCCGAGAGCAAGTATTCCCAAGTTCTTGATAACGGGGACGATCACGCTTGAAATATTGAAGGTTTCACCCGTTGATGAGGAGACAGCAACAGATATTGCAATACTGTAAGCTATCAGCGCAACGATATCGTCATATGCAACCACCTGTAAGAGAGTATCAACAAAATCACCCTTTGCTTTTGTCTGCCTTATCGTCATCATTGTGGATGCAGGTGCTGTTGCGGAAGCAAGTGCCGCAAGCACAATGGAGAACGAAAGGTTCAAGTGCAATATACTGTACGTAAGTATAAAAACGAGGACCGATGCAAGGAGTGACTCAAACAGTGTTATGACAACGACCTTCCCGGCGTTGTTTTTCAGCTTTGACAGCTTAAAAAACTCCCCCGTGCTGAATGCGATGAACGCAAGGGCAATATCTGCCAAAAATTCCGTACCATTGATTATCTTTTCGGGTACGAGATCCAGACAAAACGGTCCTATGAGTATTCCCGTGATTATGTAAGCAGTCACGTTCGGAAGTCTTAATTTATTTGTGATACGAGTCATTAAAAAACCGAGCAGGAGCATTATAGCAATGGAGATTATCACAACTGCCGCAGATGATTGAGCACCCAGCTTTTCGTAAAGAGAATTAAGCATTTTTATCTCCTTGTTTGTTGAAAAATACTATAATCTATGATATAATATATTC
>CAYOGO010000232.1:0-2447 GCA_964403405.1 uncultured Lachnospiraceae bacterium
ATACTGTCTTATACGTAAATCTCGCATTTATACCGTCAAGATATTCTTCCTGCTCGGTATATCTGTCCGTATATCCGCATACCTTGACCTTATCCCACGGTACGGTGGTATACATTCTTCCCAATGTGCAGTCCGAAACCTTTGCAGCACTGTCGTGGTCAATGCCCGGTGTAACCTCGTCTGAATAGTATTTTATAAATACCATTTCACCATCATCATTTACGACGTAGGAATCACCCTCAACGCCGAAATTTGTCCACAGATTGCCCTCGTCGCTGCACAACCAATTTATGAGTGCCAAAAGCACATCAACTGTCTCTCTGTCAGCCTCCGATGATATGCATGTAGCCTCGTCAATATACGGTGTATTAAGCAGCATTACCGGAGTATATCCCTCTGCCGCCACAGTACCCTCACCCAATGACCATCTGCCTCTTTTTTGTGCGTTTTGAATATACATATAATTGTAGGTATCCGTATATTCTATTATCTGCTTGCCAGATGATGTCACAGACGCATACTCGCTGTCGGTATATGTCTTTATGACCTCATCATTGCTCGGCACAACGCCCAATTTTATGAATTTTGACAGCCATTCAAGAGATCTGTACCATTCCTTTTGTGCATACAGATAAAAAACATTACCGTCTTCATCCGTCTGCCATGCCTCGTTTGTCAGGCCATAAGCATTCAACAATGCTTCAAGGTGCCTTGACTCATACCTGTTTGTCCAAAGTATGGACGACGCACTGTGAGCCTCCCTATAAGTTGCAAGCGCTTTATAAAGATCCTCCACGGTCGACGGGAATTCTATGCCTTCCCTTTCAAAAACAGTCTTGTTATATATCCAGCCCGTGAATGTCCTTCTGTTTACGGGCACTATGCAATGAATGCTTCGCTCCGTTATGCCTATCTCTTTTTTTGTATATTCCCACGCGGATGAGTCACTACTCCACAATGCAAAATAATTTGCAAGGGATGCCCTTTCATTCGCAAGGTTCAATGTATATCCCTTGTTTTTCAGCGTCTTTGCGGTCTCCGATGAAATGCCTGTTGTGATATCCGGGATCATCCCCGACACGTACATCTCAAGGATCCTGTCCTCCATGTTTTGTGACGAAAAATACTTTTCATTGACCTTTAACCCGAAGTTCAGCAGCAAATACTCAAGAGTGTCCTCGCTCAAGGGCTCATCGGCAACTCTCAGCCATGTTATTTCTTTTATCTCGTCATAATCGTACTTAGGCGATGATGAGATACCCGGCCTTGGTGTTGAGCCCACAGGTCCTGCAGTTTGAAACGGTCCGCCCTGACAACCAACCGCACAAAGCAGTATTATAGCTGTAATTATAATCGTGATGGACCTTTTTACGCGGCTCACGTACCTCATGAATTAAGTGCCTTGAGATAGCCCACTATAAACAGATCAATATCACCGTCCATTACAGCCTGAACATTGGGAGTTTTTATCTCCGTTCTGTGATCGTTTACCATAGTGTACGGGCAGAACACGTATGAACGTATCTGTGAGCCCCATTCTATCTTCTTGACCTCGCCCTTTATTTCGGAGAGCTTATCCATTTCTTCCTGCTCCTTCAACGCCATGAGTTTACCTCTGAGCATATTCATTGCAGTTTCTCTGTTCTGTATCTGCGAACGCTCATTTTGGCACTGAACAACTATGCCCGTAGGCAAGTGAGTGATACGGATAGCTGATTCCGTCTTATTTACGTGCTGACCGCCTGCACCTGATGAACGGTAAGTGTCCACCCTGAGATCCTCAGGACGTATCTGTATACTCATATCATCGTCAAGCTCAGGCATAACGTCTGCCGACGCAAATGATGTATGACGCTTTTTTGCCGCATCAAACGGTGAGATACGTACCAGACGGTGTATACCTCTTTCAGCCTTGAGGTAACCGTAAGCATATTCGCCCTCGATTCTGAGCGTCACGCTCTTAACGCCTGCCTCATCGCCCTCAAGAAAATCGACCGTTGTTACCTTGTAGCCCTTGTTTTCAGCCCAGCGTGTGTACATACGCAAAAGCATCGATGTCCAATCACATGCTTCCGTTCCACCTGCACCTGCGTGAAGGCTGAGGATAGCATTCTTTTTGTCATGCGGACCATCAAGCAATGTTTCAAGCCTTAATATTTCAAGCTCGGTCTCCACATGCTCAAGCTCCTGCTCAGCCTCATTGAGTGAGTCCTCGTCCTCCATCTCCTCGTAAAAGGATATGAGAGTTGCAGCATCATCAAGGTTGGTTTGCAAGGCCTCAAGCAGCTCAAGCTTTGTGGTACAGCCCTTCAGCTCCGCATTGAGTTTATTCATTTTATCGGGATCACCCCACACCTCCGGGTCCGAAAGTGTCATATTGAGCTCCTCCGCACGTTGTTTCATCGCACCTATGTTAAAGTGCATCACCTACCTGTTTTATGACCTCC
>CAYOGO010000233.1:0-2442 GCA_964403405.1 uncultured Lachnospiraceae bacterium
AATTAAGGAGATCATTTTATGGATAATAAAGCAAAAAAGATCACGCTGCTGGCGATGCTTTCGGCGGTTGCGTTTGTTGTAGTCGCATTTATCAGAATACCTGCGGTTGAGTTTCTCAAGTACGAGCCAAAGGATGTTGTGATAGTTATAGGCGGATTTATGTACGGCCCATTGGCGGCGGTAATAATATCCGTTGTGGTGGCTCTTATTGAAATGGTAACGATAAGTGATACGTTTTTGTACGGATGCATAATGAATATAATTTCATCATGTGCTTTTGCCGGAACTGCATCGTTTATTTATAAAAAGCATCACAACATGAAGGGTGCGGTTTGGGGACTTTCGGTTGCTGTGATACTTACAACGTTTGTGATGATGCTGTGGAATTATATCGTTACGCCACTGTATATGGGTATGCCGAGAGATGCTATCGTGGCGATGCTGCCGACAGTTTTTTTGCCGTTCAATATTCTAAAAGGACTGTTGAACAGCGGAATAACGCTTTTGGTATATAAGCCCGTTGTAACCGCATTGAGAAAAGCTGGGCTTTTTGGTGAACATAAAAGATCCGAGTGTAAGGCACGAAAAATGAATGTAGGAATGCTGCTCATTGCATTTTTTGCCATAATAACGGGAGTATTGATGATATTGGTCTTGAAGGGTATTATATGATGAACGACAAAATTGAGGTCCTTGCCCCTGCAGGGGGGATGGAACAGCTTGTTGCTGCGGTGCGTTGCGGTGCGGATGCCGTATATCTTGGCACTGACGGGTTCAATGCACGTCAAAATGCCCATAATTTCAACGCAGAGGAGCTTTTCAAAGCGGTGGAGTATTGCACTCAAAGAAATGTTGCGGTGCATGTGACGCTTAATACGTTGGTTTTTGATGATGAAACGGAGAAACTAAAGCAATACGTAAAGCTGATCGCACAGAGCGGAGCAGATGCCGTGATCGTACAGGATCTTGCAACTGCCAGGATAATACGTGAATGTTGTCCCGATATGCCAATGCATGCTTCAACGCAGATGACCGTGCATAATTATGAGGGCGTTGAAGCTGTGCAGAGACTCGGTTTTTCACGTGCCGTGCTGGCAAGAGAGCTGACTTTTGATGAAATACGAAGAATAACGCAAAAGTCCGACATCGAAACAGAGGTATTTGTTCACGGAGCTTTGTGTACATGTGTGTCGGGTGAATGCTATCTCTCGGCTATGCTCGGGGGTCGCAGCGGCAACAGAGGCTGTTGTGCTCAGCCCTGCAGAATGAATTTCACGAACGGTTACGGCAGGGAATACGCAATATCGTTGAAGGATATGTCACACGTGTTAAAACTGCAGCAATTAAAGGAGGCAGGAGTTGCATCGCTCAAGATCGAGGGCAGAATGAAGCGTCCCGAATATGTTGCGGCGGCGGTTACAGCAGTTCGTGCGGCAATTGACGGAAAAACACCCGATATGGATACGCTCAAAAACGTTTTTTCAAGGGATGGCTTTACGGATGGATATTTTACCGGCAAACGCAATGTCTCCATGTACGGAACAAGAAAAAAAGAGGATGCAGTGCTTTCGTCAAGGGTTTACGGCGAAATAGCATCACTTTATAGAGCAGAACGCCAATGTGTACCTGTAAGCGCGGAAATATCGGTAAAAAAAGACAAGCCGTGCGTGCTTACCGTTACCGATGGCGAGCATTATGTTACTGTTGAGGGCGATATTCCGCAAACGGCAACAAGCAGATGGCTGACGGAGGATGATATTGTTAGATCATTGCAAAAGACGGGCGGAACGCCGTTTTACATTGAAGATATGAGGTGCTTTGTGTCGGATGCTGTTATGCTGCCGAATTCCGAGCTGAACCTGCTCAGACGAAGCGCACTTGACAGATTGCTGACGGAAAGATGTGTCACAAAAAAGCATTTTGAAGATAATAATGTAAGCGTAAAGCATCATACGGCAAGGAATAACATCGAGCGTCGGCTCAGGTTTGAAAACTTTGATTATATTGACAAGCGCGCCGATGTTAAATATGACAAGGTCATAATACCAATAGCTGAAATATTAAAAAAGAAAAGTATTTCGCATAATATAAGGTCAAGGCTTATAGCGGAGATACCGTCGATAGTCTGGGAATCGGATATCGAGGATATGAAGGCTTCACTTTCAAGGCTCAAGGATATGGGCGTTATGCATGCTATGTGCTCAAATATAGGAATGGCGGACATGGCACTGAAAATGGGATTTTGTGTTCATGGCGGAATGGAATTGAACATAATAAACAGCATAGCGATTGATGAGTACGCAAGAATGGGACTTGAGGATGTTACGATCTCGTTTGAGGCAGGTGCAAACAGAATAAGGTCTCTGGAGGGTGATATTCAAAGAGGAATAGTTACATACTATTCCTCTTTGAATATCACCCTCCAGAGACCTTATTCTGTTT
>CAYOGO010000234.1:0-2430 GCA_964403405.1 uncultured Lachnospiraceae bacterium
GATTTATAGAGGTGGATAATGTCTCAAATAATATCATACAAAAAGTTTGACATGCATACACATTCCGACAATTCGCATGACGGAAGCTTTTCGGTTGCCGATATGGCAAAGAGTGCAAAAGAAAAGGGTGTTGATGGAATATGCATTACAGATCATTGTGATGTTTTTTTGCGTAAGGACGAGGATGTTGCATTACGTACAAAAAAGTCTGTAAGTGCTGCGTTGGAAGCGGATAATAAATACGGTGTGAGAGTTTTTCACGGTATTGAGATAGGAGAGAGTTATTGGTATCCAGAATATACGGATAAGATATTATCAATGTGCGGCTATGATGCGATCATCGGCTCAGTTCATTCAATAGATAATAAAAAATGGAATATTCCGTATTCAAGGATAGATTTTTCGTGTTGGAGTGCAGATGAGCTTTATCGTTTTATGGATACATACTTTGATAATATGAATAAAATGCTTGATATGCTTGATTTTGACATACTTGCACACCTCACATGTCCGTTTCGGTATATTAACGGTAAGTATGGCAGAAATGTTGATGCAATAAGGTTTTCCGATGAAATAAGCGGTATACTTGAGAGAATAATAAAGAGAAAAATTGCCCTTGAAATAAATACATCCGAAACGGATAGAGCATTAAACACAACAATGCCATACGAGTGGATAGTAGATATGTATGTAAAGCTTGGCGGTACCATGGTGACGATAGGTTCGGATGCCCACATCACAAGGGACGTCGGCAAGGGCTTTGATAAAGCGGTAGATATTGTAAAAAATGCAGGACTGGGCTGTTATTATTATTTTGAAAACAGACGACCTGTCGCATGCCCATTGTAATAAGTAAAGCAGGCTTCGTGATCATGATCCGAGACCTGCTTTTATGTTAAGATCAAATATTATTGTCAAATAATTCAACTATGTCATCTTCATCAAGGTAAATCTTCAATTTGTGAAGATCGTCAATACTGAGCTCTTTATCCGACACGACCTCAAAAAGATCATCCACTATGCCGTTGTCATATAGCTCGATCAGGTCGTCAACGGAGTAATATTCAGGGTTATCAAGCACAAAATCTTGCACATAATCACAAACACAGGGGATGTCAAGAGAATATATTTCAATTATGTGTCCGACAGTGCGGTGACATTCAAGCCAATCGTATACCTCATCCTCGGGAACATCACCGTCAAACAGCTCCGCAAAAGAAATTATTCTGTCAAGATCCGTCATTTGCTTTTTCGGTTTGTTGTAGTCAATGCATTCTTCGGGTGTGATGCTGTCTTTATCAATATTAACGTCAACATCAACATTGACATCAGCGTGATAATAGGGCCTGTATTGTTTTGTGCTTGCAAATATCGAAAGAGGATATACGTCATTCAATGCATGTCCTTGACTTAGCATGTATTCTATTGTCTCATCCACGGCACTGCTGTTGGCAAACGGTGCAAGCACTGCCAATTTATTTGCAGGTACGTTTTTACGGCTCAGCTCGACTATTATTTTATTTATCGTATCCTTTGATACAAACGGCATGAGCCTTACCATATTACCTATTTTGGATGTATCGGAATCGGTCATTGCATTCAGCAATTCAAGTGCGTCGATATCGTATTTTGAGGGAGTATCATCTTCTTGCGCATGCTCGTTGATTGACGGCTCATTGCCAAGGAGAGCATCTATGCTTATGCCAAAGAGCTTTGACAATTCAAGTAAGTTGGATAGATCGGGCAAGGTGTTACCGGTTTCCCAGCTTGATACAGCCTGAAAGCTTATATTTAATTTTTCCGCGAGCTCCGATTGCGTGAGTCCCTTTGCCTTACGGTTTTCAGATATGACCCTGCCTATTTTTCTTTTGTCAAGCTTGTCAATTTCTCTCTTATTGTTGGAATTAAAAGAATCATTGTTTTGTTTCATGCGTTGTTCTCCTTTCTTCGATCCGATCTTGCGTATATTGTATTATAAAAGATACAATCTGTACAGCAAGTGAAGCTTGAATTTTTGAATTTGCACCCTATATTAACTCAAGTACAAATTGAATTTATGCATTTTGCCTGAAATCAGCTTGAATTTGATGATGCATGTTAATTATACAATAAGTGCGGATATTTTACAAGCGTGTAAAAAATATATATCGCATGTATTGCAAATTTTGCGATGTTATGGTATAATTACTGTACACAAACAAGGACGTAAACGTTTTACGGACTTAAGATAAGCTCGCCGCACTGTCGTGCTGCTTGCTATATTGAACAGATTAAGGCAGAGCTGAGGATAGTACAGCTCATTTAAATGTAAAAGACTATGACAAAGAGGATGTCAAAAAGCAATTCCGCAGAGAGCAGGCGCTTTGGTGAAAGCCTGTGTTTTGATTTTGATGTTTATGGCTTTTGAGTCGGGAATGCGATATGTAGTGT
>CAYOGO010000235.1:0-2429 GCA_964403405.1 uncultured Lachnospiraceae bacterium
ACGTTCAGCGATTCCACACTGCCCGACATGGGAAGCCTTACAAGCATATCGGCATTGTCAACAAACTCCTGCTCTATGCCTGAGCCCTCATTGCCGAATACCGCCGCTATCTTTTTTGTGTCAAGACTGAAATCAAACATATCCTCACCCTCAAGCGATGTTGAAAGCAAGCGTATGCCGTTTTTTCTTAACATGTATATTATATCACATTTTTCCAAATTTTCAAATACCGGAATGCGAAAAACTGATCCCATTGATGCTCTTAATGCCTTTGATTGATAGCAATCCGCCGTTCCGTTCACCGTGATAATGCAATTAACGCCTGCCGCCTCACTCGTTCGTATGATGGTCCCTATATTTCCCGGGTCTGCAACACCGTCAAGTACCAAAGCAAAAACACTGTCACCCGATATGCACTTTTCCAGAGAATGCTCCTTCTTTTTTACCACTGCGCACATACCTTGTGGTGTTTTCCACTCACTTATCTTATCTATCACGGCACTGCTTACAACATAAAGCCTTTTTGTATTCAACTCATCAAAGAATGCCTGCTGTTCGGAATAAATGCTCTTTTCAACAAAAACGCTCTCTATCTCCATATCCGATGATACAGCCTCAGAAAGCATCTTCATTCCCTCTATTATAAACCTTCGCTCAATATCCCTTTTCTTCTTCTGTTTAAGGAGGCATACCTCCTTAACAACGGAATTTGCCGTGCTTGTAATTTCCGTCATCTGAATATCTCACTTCCCTTATCGGAATAAATATCCTGTATACTAACAGTGTACTCTCCGTTGTCATTCATAATGATTATGGGTCTTAAAAGCTTAAAGCCCTCTTTTGCACCCTTTACGCCTTCTATCATCACAGCACTCGGTATCTTGTCAGATTTAGGATATATCAGCTGTGCTTTTTTGGGCTCTATGCCGTATTTACGCATGGCATCAAAGCACTCTATAATGCGTTCGGGCTTATTTATCAACGCAAACCTGCCCTTTTGTTTCAGCAGGTACCCTGCTGACCTTGCAACATCATCAAGAGTACAAAGCACCTCATGCCTTGATATTGCCTTTTGTGAATGCTCGTTTACTATGCCCTTGCCCTCTTTTATATACGGCGGATTCGATATTACAAGCGAAAATGATCCTCCGTCAAATAAGCTCTCCGTATTTTTTATGTCACCGTGAACCACCTTGACCCTGTTTTCAAGCCCATTCAGCTGAATGCTTCTCGAAAACATGTCACACATGCAGTCCTGAATCTCAAGCCCCACTATATTGCCTGAGCTACACAGCCCCGACACCATAACGGGAATTATTCCCGTGCCCGTTCCGAGGTCTATGACGGTATCATTATCCTTGGGTGCAGAAAACCTTGCAAGCAGCACCGCATCGACACCAAAGCTGAAGTACTCGGGATTTTGTATGAGCTGCAAGCTCTTAAACTGAAGATCGTCGACCCTCTCGCCTGTTTTTAATTCCATCTGCATATCAATCCTGTTCATCCGGCTGAATGGTTATGTGGAAGAGCTTATGCACGAGCAAAACACGTTCCCTCTGATCGACTGCCCAATACGAAACTCCGTTTTTAGTCAGGAATTTTCCTGCAAGAGTTGCTCCGCTTATCGCATTGCTGCCAAGATCGTCCATTGCAAACACGGCAAGTGACACTATCTGCTTGTAGGTGAGATTTGTACTCATCCTATCCATAAACATATTGTATATCTCAGGCAATTTCATCATTTTATCAAACGATTTCAGCTGCGCAAATGCCGCCATAATAAACCTTCGTTGTCTGGCAACTCTGTCTATATCGCCGTTCTGTGTTTTTCTGTATCTGACATATTGCAATGCCTCCCAGCCCGTAAGCACACGCTTACCCTTGGGAACGATCACCGTTTCGTCATAAACAATATCAATGTCGACATCATACTCTATTCCGCCCAATGCATCGACTGCATCGGCAAAAACATCCATATCTATCGAAATATAATAATCGATCGGAACATTGCCGAAAATCCTGCTGACTGTCTGACAGGTTGCCTGGTACGGATCTATCCCGGCTACCTGTGCCAATGAAAACGCCGAATTGACCTTATCCTTCTTTACAAAAGCAGGACCTATCGGAACATAAGAATCCCTGGGCACGGATGTCAGGACAACTTTGTTTTCGTTAAAATATATCGTACAAAGTATGAGCACGTCCGTACGGTAGACACCATATCCCACGTCATCACGCCTTTCGTTACCGTCATAACCCATAACAAGTATGTTCAGCACATCCTTGCCAAACTCAAGCTCCGAATAATTGGGATCCTGCGAGGGCTTAACATCGCCAAATTGCGATTGACCCGGGGACAGGGACGGTCTCGGAAGCGATGCTGCCGGCGAACCGGAAACATCCCAATTCGGGTTTTGAATGTCATGCAT
>CAYOGO010000236.1:0-2429 GCA_964403405.1 uncultured Lachnospiraceae bacterium
GAGTGCACAGAGTGCAAAGGGTTCCCGTGACGGAAAGCGGTGGAAGAAGACACACATCGGCGGCAACTGTTGCAATAATGCTGCACTTTTTGGCGGCGTTCTTTTGAGAATGTATACGCGATATGCGGAAAAGCGTAATTGGAAGATCTCCGTGATGGATAGCAATATAACTGATATGGGCGGCGTCAAGGAAGCAATTTGTGAAATATGCGGAAAGGGTGTATACGAACGCCTCAAATTTGAAAGCGGAGTGCACAGAGTGCAAAGGGTTCCCGTGACGGAAAGCGGTGGAAGAATACACACATCGGCGGCAACTGTTGCAATAATGCCGGAGGCTGAAGAGGTGGATACCGTTGAAATAAATCAAGAGGACATAAGGATAGATACATTCCGTGCATCGGGTCACGGTGGTCAGTACATCAACATGACTGATTCCGCAGTAAGAATAACGCATATCCCAACGGGTCTGGTCGTATCATGTCAGGATGAAAAGTCACAGCTGAAAAATAAGGAAAAGGCAATGAAGGTCTTAAGATCGAGACTGCTTGAAAAAATAAAGGCAGATCAGCAGGCTGAATATACGCAAAACAGGCGGAGCTTGATCGGAAGCGGTGACAGAAGCGAGAAGATAAGGACGTATAATTTTCCTCAAAGCAGAGTTACGGATCATCGCATAAATTATACGATGTACAATATAGATTCTTTTGTGGACGGAGATATGGACTGCGTTATAGATGAGCTTATCGCATACGATAGAGCCGAGCTTATGGCAAACATGGGTCAACAGTAAACACAGATATGCAAATTTTGTCGAAAAATGCGATAAATATTTAGTGTAAACATTGCATTTCGGGGTTGATTTTTTCTTCTGTGTGTGATAAAATATATGTGCAGGTAATACAGAGGATGATACTGCCCTCGGCATGCGGATATTTGGTGCATCGGTGTGCTGATGGATCGTTTTGAAAGGTGATTGTAAAATGGCTGAAATTTTTAAGAAAATAGGGCACGGCGTTTCCGTTGCATCAAAAAACGTAAAGGATTCCATAGATATATCAAAAAAGAGATCCGAAATAAAAAAGCAGATCAACGAGGGTACGATGAAAATTGAGGAAATGAAGCTTTCGATAGGCGAGCGTGTGTATGACGCATACAAAAAGAACGCACGCGCGGAGTCGACTGTTGATACATGTAAGGAGATCGATGGCATTTATTTGCAATTAAGGAGCCTTGAGTCACAACTGCTTGAGATCGATGGCATAAAGCTCTGCGAAAAATGCGGAGCTAAGATACCTCTTGATGCTGTTTTTTGCTCAAGGTGCGGCGAAAGGCAGATCGCAAGCTTCGGCAATGATAATACCGTACAGGACTCTCATTCCGATGATGAGGATAATATGATAAGCTTATGAACAAAAGAACGGCAGATGCGGTCATTGTTGCGGCAGGAAGCGGATCAAGATCGGGGCTTGATGTGCCAAAGCAATTCTATGAAATAGAGGGCAGACCTGTGCTGGCATATACTGCGGAGATATTTATTAAAGCTGATCTCATCGGGAAGATAGTTGTGGTATTGCCGAACGATAACTTCGAACACGACAGGGACTATATGCATAGGTTCATTCATTCCGATAAGGTCGTATATGTAAGGGGCGACAAAACGAGAATGGAATCCGTGTTTGAAGGATTGAAGCTGCTTGCGAATGAGAATGCTTCCGAGGTGGTATGCATACATGACGGTGTGAGAATGTTTGTTGATACTGCAATAATAGAGGCGTCGGTTGACTGTGCGTTGAAGTACGGTGCGGCATTGACTGCAATTCCAATGACGGATACGGTAAAAGAGGTAAAAAACAGCATAGTTTGCCGCACACTTGACAGATCGTGCTTGTATGCGGCGCAAACACCGCAAGCATTCAGATTTAAGCTGATTTATGAGGCTTATAAAAAGGCAATGGCGGACGGCATGAGTTTTACGGATGACTGTGCAGTTGCGGAGTACTGCAATATAGAGGTGCATATAACCAACGGCAGCAAAAAGAACATAAAATTGACTCTTCCGGAGGATTTTTGTAATTTATGATGAGAATAGGCATAGGATACGACATACACAGGCTTGTTCCGGACAGAAAGCTGATAATAGGTGGAGTGGAGCTTCAATATGAGCTGGGGCTTTACGGGCATTCGGATGCAGATGTTCTTGTTCATGCGATAATAGATTCCATGCTCGGTGCGTTGGCGCTGGGGGACATAGGCATGCATTTTCCCGACACGGATCCTAAGTATAAGGGCGTGGATAGCACAGTGCTGCTCAGGGAGGCTTGCCGTATCGTGAGTGAACATGGATACAAAATAGTCAATATAGATACAAATGTAATTGCACAGGCACCCAAAT
The DNA here is from genome assembly GCA_964403405.1 of uncultured Lachnospiraceae bacterium. Classification (GTDB taxonomy): domain Bacteria; phylum Bacillota; class Clostridia; order HGM11327; family HGM11327; genus SIG351. The sequence continues at coordinate 2,393 of CAYOGO010000236.1, forward strand.
TATCACCGTACATAGACACTATAAGAAAAAGGCTTGC
>CAYOGO010000237.1:0-2419 GCA_964403405.1 uncultured Lachnospiraceae bacterium
AATATGAACATTAAATACAGACAAATGAAAATTGAGGACATTGAAAAAGTAATTCCTCTTTTTATTGAATATTGGAATTCCACCGGCGACAACTGGACCTATGACACAACATACAGACGTATCCGACAGGTCGTTGATTCTTATGATTCTTATTGCATGATTGCATTTTGTGACAATGAAATCGTCGGCTTTGCAATGGGAAGATTTGAAACATTCTTTGATCTTACGGCATATAATCTTGTGGAAATAATCATTGCCTTAGAATATCAGAATAAGGGTATCGGTACAAGCTTTATGACCATGCTGGAACAGAATGTCAAGCAAATGGGAGCAAGCATGGTACAGCTGCTTTCCGTAAACGATGAATTGCATGAGCATTTTTATGGCAAGCTCGGATATAACGATAGTATAAATCTGAAAATAAAAGCAAAATTATTGTAATTCAAGGAGAAAACATTAAATTAGACCTTGATCCGAACGGCAAACTTATCATTATACGCGGTTATCAAAAAACGATTTTGAGGATTCATCCACAGGATATTATCTCGTTGTTTGTTCTGTCAATACAGGTGAAAAAATAGGTTCAGCGGGAATGTTTCTCACCGGATATGACGGCATATATGATATCGGCTACTGTATACATAATATCAAATGGCAACATGGATTCGGCTGTGAAATTATCCGTTGCCTGCTTGAATGAGCAAGTTCTGCCAATGCAAAAAACGCTCACGGCAGAGGTTGCGGCGGATAAAATTACATCCAATAAGCTTTTGCTGAAATTCGGCTTTAATGCAGAAAAAAGAAAGCCTATTCAATAAATACAATATGAATATTTGCTTTAAGAGTTATATATATTCAAAAAACATTTAATAAAAAAGAGTCCGTACTTGATTTAGCGGATAGCAAAATATAAAATTGCGAGGTTAACTAAAATGAAAACATTAATAACATATTTTTCCGCAACGGGAACAACAAGATCCGTTGCAGAATTCATTGCCGACACATTAAACACCGACATTTTTGAAATAGAACCCAAAATACCGTATACGGATGCCGACTTGGATTGGAGAAACAACAACAGCCGAAGCTCACTTGAAATGCATGATTTGTCGTACCGTCCCGAAATTGCCAAAGCTTGCCAAAACATAGACGATTACGATACCGTATTTGTAGGCTTCCCGATATGGTGGTATATAGCACCTACCATAATAAACACATTTCTTGAGAGCTGTGATCTTACCGGAAAAACTGTTGTCCCCTTTGCAACATCAGGCGGAAGTAGCTTCGGCAAGACTGTTGAAAATCTCAAAAACAGCTGCAAGGGTGCAATGATCACCGAAGGAAAGCTTTTGAACGGCAAATTAAACAAAGAAAATATACTCAGCTGGGTAAACAACATAAAATAATAACGAAAGAATCAATTTATATGTACAAACAAGATAATAACAGTAAACGACATTACATTGATAAAAACAAAAAAGCCGTAAATAATACAGCAGGACGCAACAACACTCACGCAACAAATCATGTCACACGCACAAAAAAGCTTGATATTGAGTATTTAGATAACAATTATTGCGGTATTGCAAAATTCAAAGGAAAAACATTTCACGTAAAAAATGTTTTAAGCGGAGAAAGAGTCGAGGTTGAGCTTCCTCACATAAAGGACAAGGAACGTGAAAAGCATTATGTTTACACACCTATCAGGGTAATAAACGCATCTGCTGACAGAGTTGATGTAAAATGTCCGCATGCAAACGTATGCGGTAACTGTAATCTGCTTCATTGCAAATATTCTTCACAATTAAAATTAAAGAGTGATGATATAAACAAGCTTCTTGCAGACTGCGGAGCAAAGGTAAACAAAACAATAGCATGTGATCAGTTTGCATACAGAAACAAGGTCCACCTTGCGTTTACAGAAATTGAAAGAAAAACACTTGTCGGATTTTTTAACGAAGAAACAAACAGAGTTATTCCGGTGCGCAAATGTCTATTGCATGGAAATTGGTTTGAAAAGCTTGTTAATATCCTCAATTCGTGGGCAATGGACAATCACCTCAGCGCTTTCAAGCCTTGGGAACAAGAGGGTCTACTCCGTTTTGCCGTTTGCCGCCATTTTAACGGCAAAATAATGGTCACAATTGTCGCAAGAGAAAATATACATTGTATGGATAAATTATGTTCTGCCCTCCAAAAAGATTTTAAGGAGGTCAGCCTTTACCTCAATATAAACACACAAAGCGACAGTAAGGTCTTCAGCCCTAAATTTATACATTGCGGCGGAGAAAAAAAGCTCAAGGGCAGTATGCTCGGTGTTGAATTTCACTTGAGCCCGAATTCGTTCTTCCAGGTAAATGAAGCCATTTCGTCCGAAATATACAAAAAGGTACTGAGCTACATAAATGATGATATACAT
>CAYOGO010000238.1:0-2390 GCA_964403405.1 uncultured Lachnospiraceae bacterium
CAGCGACCAGTTCGTACTATACTGAAACCTCCTGGTCTGACACCTCGGTTTCCTGGCATAGTGACTCTGCCACCTCACACATGAATGAAAATGGGCAGACGTATTACTATATCGCCCTCCTGCCCACTGAATAACAAACAAGCCCCGCGCCTTTCGGCGCGGGGCTTGCGTTATCTCAACTCGGATGAGTTTTGATAGATTTTTGATCTCAGATGAGATTAGGCGATGGTGAAGCTACCCTCGGTGACAACGCCACGATAGGACACAGTCCAGGTGTAGGTGCCAGCGGTCAGAGCCTCATCATGCATGTAGAAACCACTATCAATACCAGTGTTCACCCAGCCAGTGGTGCCATTGCTGGCAGAAACGATCTCGGTGATATACAGGTTGGTAGTGTTGCAGACGTGAGATTCCATGCCCTTGATCTCGCCGTTGCTGTCCTTAATGGTCAGAACAGCGGTCTGGCCAGCCGCATAATCAGCAGGACCATCGAACTTGAAGACCAGAACATCGCCCTGAGCGAAATCGAAGCTGTCGGGGATGCCGGCATAGTCAAACTTGTTGGGAGCATAGGTACCAGCAGTCAGAGAGCCCAGCAGGACCTTCTGAGCAGCAGCGGTAGAGGGCATGCTCACATTCGCAGCCTGACCAACAATGTTGTTGGGAGTGTTGTCGTCGGCGCCGTCCTCGATCTCCTGAACGAACAGATACTCGATGTACTTGTTGTCGCTATCCATGACGTAGTTGACATAGTCATTGTCGTCATTCTGGATGTTCTTCAGCTCAGCAGCCTCGATGTTGCCGTCCTTGTCGATGACGAAGATCTTGGCATCCTCAGCCACGGTGAACTTGGTGAAGCTGTTGCCGTTCTTGGCAACGCCCAGGCCAACGGTGTACTCGCCGTCCAGCTTCTTGGTACCGGTAGCAACAGAGCCGTTAGCGGTCAGGCCAACGATAACGTCCTTGTCATACTCAGCGTCCTTGAACAGGCCGTTGACAAAGGCGGACTTCAGAGTGCCATCCTCCATAACGCCGGTGACATCAACAGAAGCAGCGATCTGAACAGTGGTGATCTTGCCGCCGACCACAGCGTTGTACTCGTAGTAGTCGTAATCCTCGTTGGTGTTCATATCCAGCTCGCCGGAGTTGGACTTGCCGGCGATGAAGACCACGTCAGAGGAGCCGGAGGTAACGGAAGCGTCAGCGCCGGTGATGACCCAAACGTAAGTCAGAGTGGGATCGTAACCGGTAGCGCCACCAGCGCAGTAGGCATACACCTGAGCATCGGTGCCGCCAGTGATGGAGGGAGCGTTCTTGATGCCAGTGTAAGCGTTCCACTTGCTGGCGTGGTTGACCACGAAGATGGTCTTGCTGGTGGCATAAGCGTCATCAGTGCCGCCGGAGGTCAGCTGGACAGAGGCATCGCCCTTGGTCAGGCTGAAGGTGCTGGTGGCATTTCTTGCCAGATACTTGTTGGCAGCGACTTCCTGCAGAACATACTTGCCCTCGTCGTTGACGCGGAAGGTCACGATGTCCTTGTTGTCGATGGAGCTCTTGGCCTTGTAGTCCTTAGCCAGATCAACGATCTTCTTGGAACCATCGGTGAAGATCAGCTCGGCGCGGTTGGTCTGACTCAGACCGGAAGCAGACTGGATCAGATTCACCAGAGCGAAGTCGGAGGACAGTTCCTCAATAGCCTTCACATAGATGGCATAGCCATAGGTATCCAGATACACATCGTAGTCGTTCTTGGGCTCCAGCATGCTCTCAGCGGGGTCAAACTGCTTCTCAGCGGAGAAGCTGTACTTGGTCTCGCCGATGGTCACGCTCTTGCCGGTGGCGCGGCCGGTCATGGTGCCGGTCACCTTCTCAGCGACGACGACAGACTCGATGGAGTCGTCCTTCTCGGAATAGGTGAACAGAACGATGTCATCTTCCTCGAAAGCAACGTCGGTCTCGAACTCGTCGGTAGAGGTGGTCAGAGGAGTGACACTACCAGCCATCAGGTTGTCAACGACAACGTAAGCGTCCTTCTTGGAGGTGGCGGCGGAAACCTTGCCGATGGCGCCGACATAGGTCAGGATCTCAACAACGCGGATGGTCTCAGCGTCAGAGTCATAGAAGACCTCGACCAGAGTGCCGTTGCCAACACCCAGCTTGGTGGAGTTGCCGCGGGAAACCACAACATCGCTGGCGGGATCGCCGTTCTTATACACGGAAGCGGTGATCTTGGAGGACAGGCCCAGTTCGGAGTAGATATCGCCCAGAGCGACGTTCTTGGTGTAGGTCAGGTCGGGGGTATCAGCATAGGTGCCGATCTTGGTGTTCTTGTTCTTCCAAGTGGTGGCGGGACGAGAGAAAGCGTCCACAGTGCCGCTGCACTTCAGGTT
>CAYOGO010000239.1:0-2385 GCA_964403405.1 uncultured Lachnospiraceae bacterium
TCCTATCTCGACCTATCCTAAAACTTTTGATAGTTCCAGACGTTAGTAACTCATAAGTTTTGTTGTATCCAATTCCAAGAATGTCGTGGACATCCTTTGGGCTTAATATATCGCCGTAATCGTCCGTTTTGAATTTGTTCATATTTACCTCGCGTATTCTTTATTCAGTTATTTCGCAATTAAATATAACCTTGACGACAATTTCATCGTCATTTTGTTCTTCTATGGAAACGTCGTATCCCTGTGATTTCAAATCGTTTACATAGGACAAAACGCATTCCGTAGAAAAGATTGTGTGATTTCTATTACCGGGTGGCTTTAGTGGAAAGCGTATGCTTGCATAGTATTTACTCATTGACATCCGCTCTGTTATTCCACACCGATTCGGCTTCTGCTCGATTGTCATAGTGCCACATACCCACTCCATCGCCTTCGTCTGTAGCAATAGGACATTCACCAGTTGGATCGTCTTTTGTGGTATGCTTAATCTTGAACGCAAGTCCACTCCACGGATCATTCTCATAATCGTCGTCGTGGATATTTCCCTCTGCATCGCATACATAAAGGCTGGCTTCGCCGCCACAAAACGGGCATCGTTTCATAAAATTTTTCATTTCTTGTCTCCTAACTGTTAAACTGCATAGCCTCATCAAACGTACATTTGATTTCCTCTGTTGGTGGCTCGGGAACACCGTCATCTACCAATCCCACAGATGCTTTTAGACGAATTAAATCATTCATAAGTTTGATTAACCCGCTTGGTTGCATCTCGATTTCTGCAACTCCTTCAGAATCGTATTCGAGAGTAAATGACATAGAGTACATTCCGTATTCCATTCTGAAGAAGTCTTGGAGTTCTTCCCAGATACTTTTATTTTCCATCTGTGCCTCCGAACCCCATCGCATCATCGAATGACATCGGAGTTTCTCGAGAGCTATTTGTTTCTGCGGTGAAAACCTTAAGGTCTAAATCTGACAAATGTACTTCGTCGGTGTAAAGGAAACTCGCTCTCCTGCCCGCATATGGGTTTGATTTTATCCAATGAATATCTTGTTCTTCTTTCTCGTCTTCATCGTACGTCCACTTATCAAGATGTTCCACCTTCCACCTCAATATCTCTTCCTGCCATCTATACCTTTCGTATTCTCTACTCTGAGCCTGAAACAAAGCAGATCTGGCAGCGGAAGGAATATTCGCGGTTCGTTTTACAAATTGCTCAAATGTCATACATCCTCCCTATTAAACCCCATTGCTTCGTCAAACGAAACTTCTTCAACAGGGTTGTCTTCAAAATATTCGTTATTAAGCTGTGCCATAAACTCGGATATTGCGCTCGCAAGATCGCTTGATTGCACACCCGCGTTTCGTACCGCATCCCCTAACCAAGCAAACGGGTTGTACTCGTCGAAACTTTCTTTGATTCTATCAAACGATACATCCAATTCACTCGCATATCTCAATGCGTCGGCATCATCGTGTCTTGTAGGCATTTACCCCTCCTTGTTCACGATGCTGTTATATAACTCCTCTAAATCGTTAATCAAACCTTTTACGCAAGACGCATCCATCGTTTTGACGCTTATGGTGTTTGGCATTACCACAACACAGTTGTTTGGAAATGCTTGAGAAAGATGCTCGAACATCCTTTTCGCGTCTTCTACTGTCGTTTTATTAAAATCCAAAGAAGCAATAACAACATCTTTTTCTCTTGGATGAATAAGGTCAAGCCTCAAGTCGCCTGAATGTGCTTCTTCGGAACAGCGCTTGCAGATCGTACTTCCGCATTCGTCGGGTATTTCTGCACCGCAAGACACACAAACATTAGACATTTTTGAAACCGCCTTCTCCGCAATAATATTTCTTGTAAAGGTACAGTCCGCCCGGAATAGAATCAAGTCTCTCTTCTGCTTTTCTGCGACCTTCCGCGACTTGCGCCGCTGTCTTGTAAAAATGACATCCTTCGCACTCTTTCTTGGTGAGTGCGGAACATCTTTGTTCGTCTAAATCAAAAGCACACTTTTCCATATGTATCTACCTCTTAGTTATGTATTGAACCCCATTGTTTCCTCAAAGGAAATTGCTGGTTCTGTTTCTTTCTTGCAAGACATTTCTTGCATTTCCATAAAAGATTTCCAAAAGTCTCTTTCTGATGGTGCGTATGCTGGTTGGGCAAACTCGTTAATTTTATCAATCCACGATTTTAGATCGCCTAACTCAACCTCTTTGTAAAATGTCCCACTTGATGTACCGATATTTGCCAAATAGTCACTCGTTGGCTTAATCTCACCCCCTTGCGGGAGTTTCAATATAACTTCCGTTTGCAAATCTAATCTGAATGTTTCCGTTTGCATCTACATTTCTTGGCGGCATACACCCTCCTATAC
>CAYOGO010000240.1:0-2385 GCA_964403405.1 uncultured Lachnospiraceae bacterium
TATTGAACCGATCAAGGTAGAGTTGCGGATAGCGCAACTCATTGTGGTATAATAAATGCAGATGACCAAGTACTTTTAAAAGGTCTGAACAGTGTTTTTAGGGAGGCATAAAATTATGGGAAAATTGCAAAAGATCTGGATGTCGGTGATCTCTGTGATCGCAGTGACTGCCGTTGCACTGAGTGCGGCTGCTGTTGTTGATATTGATGATACGAGAAAAAACACCATTCCGACAGTGAATGAACAGATAGAAAGCATCAACAAAACATTACCTGAGCTTGAAAAAGTCAATGCTGAGCTGAGTGAGTATATAACACGAGTGGAATCGACAACGGAAGCATTGCGTTCGGAAATTTCTTCTGCCTGTGCAGAAACTGATGCTCTCGAGACTCAGCTGAGGGTAGAGATAACATCGTCACTTGAAAAGCTTCAAAAATCACTTGATGCTGTAAAAAATGACAATGCTGAATTACATTCCGAGATTACAAAGAATAACGGTGACATTGATGCTCTCAAAACTGAATTGGATAGTAAAATTGCTGAGGTGAGTGGCATGATCGCCGCTGAGCTTGCAAATGCAAAAACGGACTATATGGCTCTGATGAATGCACTTGAGGGAGAGATCACAGCTCTTAAAAACAAAAACACGGAGTTTGAAAAGACGATAGCTGATGTTGATAAAAAGATAACAGATTCCATTAAGTCAACAAAGAATTGGGCAAATGCCACATTTGCAACATTGGAACAGTATAAATCATTGCAAACGGAGATAACACAGATCAAAAATAATATTTCTGCGATTGATGCATCGATGGTGGCTCTTGAAGAACGTATGAATAAAAGGATGGCTGACAGCATCAAGACCGCTATTGATGATCTCGACAAAAAGATGCAGGAAGAAACAGTACAGATCAAGAATGCAATTTCCGCAATTAATGCTTCGATAACGGCACTTGAAGATCGTCTGAATAAAAAGATGGCAGATGATATCAAAGAAGCGATCGACGGTCTCAGCAAAGCTTTAAAGACGGAATACACGAGCAAGATCGAATCGACTGCAAGTGACATTATCCAAAAATACACATCTGCTATTGATAGTGCAAGGGCGGATATTACCGCTGCATATGAGTCAGCTATCGTAACATCCATCACAAAGAGTGAAGCTGCAATGAAGGAATGGGTGAATTCGACTTTGCAGGAGGGGTATTATACGATCATACAGATAGATGCTAAATTGGCGGGATTGAAATCCGAGGATGACAGCATAAAGGCGGAGCTGGCGGCACAAAGATCAGCCCTTGAAAGTGCAAGATCAGAGATTGAAACTGCTTACACGGCGGCGATTACGGCGGCTATCGAGAAAAACAACGGTGAAATATCTGATGAGATGGATTCAAGGATAAACAGTGCAGTATCGAGCATGACAGCTCAGCTTGAGTCAAAGCTTGCGGAGCTCAAAACATACATTGACACTAAGAGTAACGCAACCCTGGCAACTGCTCGGGAACAGTTTGTATCTGCCCAACAATATGATGAGTTGAAGTCTCTTATTAATACCGATAGAATAAGCGATCTTGAAAAAATAGCTGTATTTAAATATAAACACGCCACTGGCTCAGGATCAAGTCTTACATTGCTGTACCAAGGCAGTGATATAAAGTTTACGATGAATGGTCAGAATGTAATGTTCAGCGAAAAATGCAAGTATGTGATCGAAATAAATGGACTTGCATATATGAAGGCCGTCGGTGAATGCCGCACGCTTAAGGTACGGAATGATGATGGAAAAATTGTATTTGAAAAGACATTGGCTGAGAACGAGGATGAATGCTACGGCTATATTTATGATATAATGGAGGCCAACGTTACAGATATCTTTGAACTTCACAATCTCGCGAAAGCGGCAGGTGAAGGCGAATATGAAAGTGATTTTCTGAAGCATGATGTGGATTGTATTATCAAGATATACAAGAAATGACCGGATCTGAACGCTGTTTGCACAGCGACTCCGATCGATCATGGCTGAGATATTAAGGAAGAATTGAACAGGCTTTTATCCTTCGCATGATGGATGGGGCCTGTTTGCATTTACAAGACGATGTAAAATGCTGATATAATTTGTAGGATCATAAATAATATACTTGACAAAACGTAAAAATGGAGGTATAATATGCAAAATCGATGAGTAAATGAGTCTCTCGATGACTTATCTATGATTTTTTGAAAAAAAGTACAAAAAAGTGCTTGACAAAAAGTGCAAATAGAGTTATAATATACAAGCTTGATGAGTAACATGGTTGTTCATCGGCTGTCAAAAACTTTTTTCTGATAAACAAGAAAAAGTACTTGACAAAAGCAAAAAAGTATAGTATAATATACAAGCTT
>CAYOGO010000241.1:0-2383 GCA_964403405.1 uncultured Lachnospiraceae bacterium
TTCCTTGACATCATGCATCAATATTTCTGATATCAGGAATACAGCGGGTATGACTATTGCGGATACTGTTATCGGAAGGCCGAGATATTCAGTGCGAGGAGAAGCCTCCCTCTGCTGACGTGCGATTTCGGTTACATTGTAATATGCAAGGCGTATGAGGCCGCAAAGCACATATGCAACTATTGCCGCTATACCGATAACTGTGTGTGCTCCGCTTGCGTAACAGATGACAGCTGGGAGAACGCCAAAGCAGACAATGTCACTCAGCGAATCTATTTGTATGCCGAATGCTTTTTCGTCGTCGTTACGTTTTTTTGTTTGTGCGACCTTGCCGTCAAATGCATCGCATAAGCCCGAAAGAAGCAGACATATGACGCCGACGGACGGCTTGTTGTGAACCGCTGTCTGTATGATACCCACGATACCGGAGCATAGCCCCAGGTATGTTAAAATTACGGTGTAATTGTAATAGCCTATTAGTTTTTGCATATCAATGATCCGATCTGTTGTATTTGTACAGTAGATTATACGAAAAATAAAATTATATAATAACTGTTCCGAATTTCTGTAATAAATTGTATTGTACAATAAATGCAGTTACAAAAGTAATGTGGTCATGCAATATTAATGTGTATATTGATACTGCAAATATATGAGAAGGGTTTTATTATATGACAAAGATCTTTTTATCTCCGTCAAACCAGGTTTCCAATGTCGGTGCGTACGGTGATACCAACGAATGTGAGCAATGCACACTCATTGCAAATGCAACCAAAAAATACCTTGATGACAATTACGAATGCGAGGTTTATGTTGCCTCACAGTCGGACAATGTTAAAACACGTGCATGCTTTGCAAATGCACGAAGCACCGATATTTACATTGCAATACATACAAATGCATTTAAGGACAAGACAGTCGAGGGCACCGAAGCATTTTACTATTCAAGTGACGTACAGGGCAAAAAATTAGCCGAGGCATTGCTTGAGTCTGTCAGTAGCATTACAGGCAAAAAACGCAGAGCAAGGGCGAACGACAGTCTTATTGAATTGAACACACCCATATGCACAAGGGCTTATATCGAAGTTGATTTCCACTCAAACCCCGATAAGGCACAGTGGATAAAGCAAAACACAGATCTTATAGGTGACACTATCGGTAAAACGGTTGCGGAATTTGCGTCCCTCCCCAAAAAACAGTCTCCGAATGACGAGGCACCTATGGATGAAGATACACCTCAACAGGACGAAAAGTTGATCCTTGAAAACATAGGATATATTTTTGACGTCATTGAGAAAAACATCACGATTCCCGATGGTAAAAAGCTGTACCGCGTGCAGGTCGGTGCATATTCCGTAAAGGAAAATGCGGTAAAAATGGCAGAAAAGCTTAAAAATGCTGGATTTTCCGCCGTGATCAAATATAATTGACGTAAAACGAGGCTCATATTCTGTGTGAGCCTTTTTTATTCAATAACAGATAATCCTTTCCTTTGAGCAAGCTCCCAATCTGCATTTAATGTTGTTATTCTGCGTGTTTTGCCGAGATATTCCTGTGACCTTACAAGAATACTGCTGTTTATCATTTCCTCCATTACATTGCTTATTACGGAGAGCTCAATGCCGTAGTTACCGGAGATGAACTCCGCTGTTTTGCGGAATGTTGTGTAATGCTTTTTGCCGTATCTGGATACATTGCGATCGATGCATGTGAGCACGAGGGACATGTAGTGACGCTCCTGCTGTTGATCGGTCGGCAGAATGATGCATTCATCCGCAACGGATCTGAGCCTGTTGCTTGTGGAATTCTTTATACCGTATACAATGACATGCTTTTTCTTTTTATTCTTAAGATATGCGGCAACGGATGTAAAATGACCGTCGCCGGAGAAAATAACATATGTGTTTGCCTTATCTCTTTCTTCAATGTCACGGTATATGTAATCGAGCATTATAAAATCCGTGTAGTCCTTTTTTGTTCTTTGCGATGGATTTTGTGTATCTATTATATTGTTTGTGTACTCTCTTATGCGGTTCATTTCGTTGCGTAAGGACGCAGATGTGAAATCACCGAAAAAATAGACACGCTTTATTGTATATTTACTTGTAAGCTCATCAAAAAAATCCTTGACATCGGGTCTCATGCCAAATTGATTTTCCATGGAATAGCACCAATGCTCAAAATCTATAAAAACAGCAACGGAGTCTCCCTTTCTTTTTCTTTTAAAAAACCCTGTCATATTATCCTTTCCGAATAGTAAATTTTACCGAAATGTGCGTGCGAGAGCACAGCAGACGGCAAGTCCGTAAAGACGTTTACGCCTTGCTTACGTACATTATACCACAATTTTGCTGGATTTTCAATAAAAATTACATACCGTATC
>CAYOGO010000242.1:0-2379 GCA_964403405.1 uncultured Lachnospiraceae bacterium
ACCTTATAAACTATTTCCTTGAGCAGTTCAGAACGACTCTTTACAGACAGACGATGTTTGCAGAGTTTGAACTTGATATAAACAGGATATCGGAGAGCGGCTCCGCACTCACGGCAGATATACTCAATCAGCGTTATTACGAGCTCAATAAGCTTTATTACGGTGATGATATGGTGGTTGATCAGCTCATACAGTCGGAATGGTCAAGAATACCGCATTTCTTCTACAATTACTATGTATTCCAATACGCAACGGGATTCTCCGCCGCTGTTGCCATTGCCGAAAAGATACTCAGCGAGGGCAAGCCTGCTGTTGATGCATACAAAAAGTTCCTTTCGGGTGGCTGCAGTCAGGATCCTATCTCATTGCTTAAGATTGCTGGTGTTGACATGACAACTCCGGAGCCGATAAACAATGCGCTCAAGCTGTTTGATTCGCTCATTGACGAGATGGAATCACTTTTGGCTTAATTAAAAATTACAGGGTAAGTTTGCACCCGTTGCTTTGTGCAGTGGGTGCTTTTTTGATATGTTTTACGAGGTGGGGATATTATGAATAAAAAAACAGAGCTGCTCAGATCGTTTGCTTTGAATGACAATATTGTTTTGATCGAAGATGCAAAGAAAGCATTGAGCATTCAGAACACGGACGATATCGTGGATGAATTGAGAGCTGTCGGCTGTGATATAAAAAAGGAAAAGGACTCATACCGCTTTTGCCCCAATTCGTCGATAAAAGAGGCAATGGTTGCGTCATTGCTTGAAAAAGATAATGTCAGACTTCACATATTTGATGAGCTTTCATCCACTAATGATACCGCAATGACCATGGCACAGGATGCAAATGATGAATTTACGGACTATGAGGTCGTTATTGCATCACATCAAACGAACGGCAGGGGAAGACGCGGCAGGAGCTTTTATTCTCCCGAGGATACGGGGCTGTATATGAGCATTACGGTGCGACCTCAAATGTGCACTGATGAGGTAATGTATATTACGGCTGCAACGGCGGTTGCTCTTGCCAATGCAATAGAATATGCAACAGGGTGTACCGCACAAATAAAATGGGTGAATGATATTTTTGTTGAAAATAAAAAGACTTGCGGCATTTTGACTGAAGCATCTCTTGATGCCGTAAATAATTGCTTTAATTATGTTGTTGTGGGTGTTGGGGTAAACTTAAGCGTTCCTGAGAATGGTTTTCCGAACGAGCTGAAGGACACAGCCGGAGCATTATCGGAAAAAACTGTGGATAAAAGTTTTTTTGCCGCTGTTGCGATACAATGCTTTATTGATGCATATACGGGCATAAGGTCAATGTCATTTTTGACAGAATACAGGCAAAGGCAGTTTATTCTCGGTAAAGGGATAAATGTAATAAAGGCAGACGGCACAAGGCAAGCCGTGGCTCAGACTGTGGATGATGAATGCAGACTTGTGGTGGAATATCCCGATGGTACAACGGAAGCATTGTATTCGGGTGAGGTAAGCATAAGACCCGTGTCATGAGAATAAAAATATTAATACAAACGGCGCTTTTATCGGCACTTATTGCCGTTATGTCGCAAATAATGATTCCCACACCATGGGGAGTACCATTTACAATGCAAATATTTGCGGTGTCGTTGGCAGGCTTTTTGTCAACACCGTTGCAAGCATGTGCTTCTGTATGCATATATATACTTTTGGGCGCAGTGGGTGTGCCCGTATTCAGCGGATTCAGGGGAGGCGTGGGAGAGATTTTTTCAGTAACGGGAGGATTTATATATGGTTTTGTTATATTGGCTCTGTTCTGCAGCCTGTCATTAAAAGTAAAAAACATTGCGGGCAGATGCTCGGTATATATAACGGGGATATTGTTATGTCATTTTGTCGGCTGCGTACAGATTGCTTTTGTTTCCGGCAGCACATTGTTGTCTGCGTGCGCGGTTTCATCCTTGCCGTATATTGTCAAGGATGTTTTATTTGTCGTTTCGGCATACATCATTTCTTTGAGGATCTCTAAAATGTCAAAACACATATGATCGTAATTTATTTTTCTTAAAATCGATAAAAAGTTTTATTTTTGCATTAAAAACTGCATTTTGGTGGTTGTTAAAATTGAAAATGTATGGTATAATCTTAATGATACATTATAGGCGGAAATCTGCCTTAAGGTATTTCTTTTCATAACAAATAACATGGTGATAAAGTATGAGTAAATATATAATCAAAGGCGGCAAGCCGTTGAGGGGTGAGCTTTTTGCGGGTGGTTCAAAAAATTCAGCGCTCGGTATCCTTGCGGCCGCTTTAATGACTAAAGGCGTATGCATTTTGAAGAATGTCCCCGATATTGAGGATGTTCAGCTGCTGCTCAATATATTTGAAGGCATAGGTG
>CAYOGO010000243.1:0-2377 GCA_964403405.1 uncultured Lachnospiraceae bacterium
GCATAGGGATTTCAAACCGTATTTTAAAGAGGGACAGGAAAGAGCAAGAATGCTCGGACTGTATATGCAAAAATATTGCGGTTGTATTTTCAGCGAAGAAGACAGATATATAAAGAAGAAGCAAAGAACATAAAAGCAAAGAAGTCGGATAAAAACTTTATCCGACTTCTTAATATTTTATGAGACAGATCGATAAGCCGAGTTCTGTCGTTGAACGGTCATCTATCTAGGCATACCGTCTCCGATATGCTCAAGCGGTTTTTAAGACGCAACGGGCAGCTGCATAATTGTCTTGTATACCTTGCTTCGAGTGGGGTTTACAGAGCCGCTTGCGTTACCGCAAGTCACGGTGAGCTTTTACCTCGCCTTTCCACCATCGCCGAGTGATCGGCAGTCTATTTCTGTTGCACTTTCCTTAGAGTCGCCTCCACCGGTATTTCACCGGCACTTTTGCCCTGTGAAGCTCGGACTTTCCTCATGTATGTTGCCATACCTGCGACCGTCTGATCTGCTCAAATGTGTTTTTATTTACGCACGTACAGCAATGCACCGCAAGGACATTCTGCAAAAAGCTCCTTTGAAGCCTGTTGCTTTATCGATGCATCTATTGTGTTACCGCAGCACTTGCAAACAGTGGATTTTATCTCATACATTGGGGACTTATTAAGCTTAGCCCTTGCAGATTTGAACTTTTCAAGTATTTCAGGCTCGACCTGAGCTTCGAGCTGTGAGATCACAGGCTGAATATCGGTGATCTTTGCATCTATCGACGCAACTAAGGAGTCATACTCAGGCTTTACCTTATCATACTCAAGCTTTCGCTGATTGATCTTTTTGCCGATCTCGGTTGCAATGCTTGAAGCCTTTTCAAGCTGAAGCTTCATTGTCTTGAGCTCCTCGGACATTCTTGCTTCAACATTACAAAATGATGTAATTTCGGCAATGAGCTTGTCAACATCCTCAATGGGAGTGTCATCGGACAGAGCAAGAACCTTTTTTTCGTCCTCAATAAGACGCTTTGCATTAAGATCGCAATTCTTTTTAAGAGCGACATAAGTCTGTTCGATCTTATTTACAACGCTTTCCGCCTTGGCGTATATTTCCTGCATGGAGTTGACGTCGGCAATTATCTCTGAGAGCAATTTCCTTGACGGTAATTTTCTCTTTTCGTGTTCGTATTCACTAATTTTTATTTCATTTGCTTGAATTTTAAGCAATAATTCTAACTGTGGATTCATTCTGTTACCCTTTGTCATGTATGACTGTCTTTCTTAGTAATCGTATATAGTAAAATCAATGCCATAATGGCAAAAACGATGCTACTATCACATCTACATTATATTTTACACCATTTAAGTGATTTTGTAAAGCACTTTTTAGAGAATTTAATGAAATTTGTTCGGATGCAGCATGTGTGCACAGCATAACATCGAGACCTGCACGTTTTGCATCAAGTGCTTTATGATAATCAGTTTCTCCGGTTACAAATATATCTGCATCTTTTTCGAGTGCGTACTCAATGAGGCTTCCACCGGAGCCTGCGCATGATGCGATGCATCTTATTATTTTATCGTCATCTGCAGTGGAAACAACACCTGCTCCCGTTTGCTCTGCAAGCAGCTTTTTTAATTCTCCTGCCGTAACGGGAGAAATGTTGCCATATCTGCCGAGACCTATATTTTTGCCGTCCGACATCTGAGTACAAAGTCTTTGCGGAGACACTATGCCGAGAGCTTTGGCAAGGACATCATCCGTTCCACCGTCCGCCTTATCAAAATTTGTATGTGCGGAGTAGAGCGAAATACTGTTTGAAATGAGCTTATATACCACGCTGTCCACTCCGCCGTTTGCGGTAACACGCTTCAACGGAGAAAATATCAGCGGATGATGTGTTATTATAAGATTGCAGTTATTCTTTAACGCAACATTAACGGTATCAACAGTGGCATCAAGTGTGATAAGTATGCCCGTGACCTCGTTGCCGGCATCGCCCACAAGCAAGCCCACATTATCATAATCCTCCGCATAGCGTGTTGGTGCGATCTGTTCCATTAGACTGCAAATATCACTTACTCTGCATTTATCCATCTCAAAACCTTTCTGCATCTGTCAAGAAGCACTGTCAGATCCTGTCTTTTTACATCGTCGTTATTGCCGATGTATGAGAGTATCTGTTCATATTTCCGTATTTTATATTCAACAAATTCCTTGCAAAGAGGTATTTTGTTTTTGTAAACAAATGTGCCTATTTCGTATTCCTCATTCATGAGATCCTTACGGGTACCATACCTGCATTTGAGTATCTGATAGAATTTTCCGTTATCGAATGTTATACCTTCCTCAATGATATCGTATCCGTGCTCGCTCAAGTGGCGCC
>CAYOGO010000244.1:0-2372 GCA_964403405.1 uncultured Lachnospiraceae bacterium
TTGAATTCAGCAATATTATGTTTTAATTCAGAACAGTCCACAATAAGTCTTGTAGAACGCATTATTTTGTCCCCTTTGCACTTTTTTACAATATATGCGGAGATCACCTACTTTGAGATGACCTCCGCCGAAAATTCAGTTATCAGAGGGCGTTTACTATCTCCTCTGTATCCATAGCTATCATAAGCTCCTCATTTGTAGGAATAACGATCACCTTTACCTTTGAGTCGTCAGCAGAAATAAATCCATCCTTTACATCCTTGAAGCTTGCAAGCGCATTGTTCTTTTCTTTATCAAGTTTAACACCCATAAAATCAAGACCGTCAACAGCCCATTCTCTCATGTATGATATGTTCTCGCCTACACCTGCTGTAAATACGATCGCATCTACGCCGTTCATTGCAGCCGCATACGAGCCTATATACTTCTTTATGCTGTATGAAAGCATTTTAACGGCAAGCTTTGCTCTCTCGTTTCCTGCATTAATTGCCGCCGTAAGATCTCTGAAGTCACTGCTTACGCCCGAAACGCCGAGCATACCGGATTTTTTGTTGAGGTATGTGTCGACCTCCTTCGTTGTAAAGCCCTTCTTATCCATGAGCAACGGTACTATTGCCGGGTCTATCGAGCCTGTACGTGTGCCCATCGGCAGACCATCAAGAGGTGTGAGGCCCATTGTTGTATCAACGCACTTGCCGTTCTCAACAGCAGCAATGCTTGAGCCGTTGCCTATGTGGCATGTGATTATCTTGAGCTCCTCTGCAGGCTTGCCCATGTACTTTTCCACCTGCTTTGATACAAAACGATGCGATGTGCCGTGGAAGCCGTACTTACGTATACCGTACTGCTCATAATCCTCATACGGAACAGCATACATATATGCATAGTCCGGTATTGTTGCATGGAAAGCAGTATCAAACACAGCAACATTGGGTGTATTCGGCATAAGATTGATACAAGCCTCTATACCCATAAGGTTTGCAGGATTGTGGAGAGGTCCGAGCGGTATGCACTCTCTTATCGCTTCTATTACAGCGTCAGTTACAAGAACGGAGCCTGAGAATTTGCTTCCGCCGTGGAGAACTCTGTGACCTATTGCGTTGATCTCGGAAAGATCGCTTACGACTGCATTGTCGCCCTTTGTAAGAACATCTATAACGGCACTTATTGCTTCAAGATGCGTTGCCATGGGGATGGCTGCCTCGTATGAATCCTTGCCCGGTACGGAATGCTTGAGCTTACCGTCAATACCTATTCTCTCGCAAAGACCCTTTGCAAGGA
The DNA here is from genome assembly GCA_964403405.1 of uncultured Lachnospiraceae bacterium. Classification (GTDB taxonomy): domain Bacteria; phylum Bacillota; class Clostridia; order HGM11327; family HGM11327; genus SIG351. The sequence goes on from CAYOGO010000244.1 coordinate 1,282, forward strand.
TCTGTTCTGTTTCCGTATTAAAAAGCTGATACTTGAGAGATGAGCTTCCTGAATTGATTATAAGAATTTTCATGTCGGAAAATATCCTTTCTCTTTACTTATTTGTCATCTGTGCCTGAATTGCAGTAATTGCAACAACATTAGCAACATCCTCAGCACTGCAACCTCTGGAAAGATCGTTTACCGGAAGTGCAACGCCCTGAGAGATAGGACCTATTGCCTGTGCCTTTGCAAGTCTTTGTACAAGCTTATATGCTATATTGCCTGAGCTGAGGTCCGGGAATACCAATACATTTGCCTGACCTGCAACATTGCTTTCGGGGCATTTTTTTGCTGCAACCGATGCAACAAGAGCTGCGTCAGCCTGAAGCTCACCATCAAGAGCAAGCTCAGGTGCCTTTTCCTTAGCTATTTCGGTAGCCTGCTTTACCTTGTCTACATTGGGACCCTTACCTGAGCCGAGTGTTGAATATGAAAGCATTGCAATCTTCGGCTCCATTTCGCAAAGTATCTTTGCACTGTCTGCAGCAGCAATGGCGATTTCTGCCAACTCCTCCGCTGTCGGATCGGGATTGAGAGCACAGTCTGCAAAAATAAATGTGCCGTTATTTCCCATATCGCAATCAGGAACTTCCATTACAAAGCAGCTTGATGCAACCTTTATTCCGGGGCGTGTTTTGATTATCTGCAATACAGGTCTCCATACATCCTGAGTGCTTGTTGCTGCACCGCATACCATACCATCGCAATCACCGCATTTAACCATCATAGTACCAAAGTATGTAGGCTTATCGAGAAGCTTGTTTGCCTCCTCAAGCGTCATACCCTTGTTTTTTCTGATCTCATAGAGTCTTTCCGCATAATCGGCTCTTTTCTCGCAATTCGAAGGATCAACGATCTTTACACTGGAAACATCAACACCGAACTTTTCAATGTCCTCTTTTTTACCCAAAAGAATAGTGTTTGCAAAACCTGCTTCCTGTGCTATTACGGCTGCCTTAACAACTCTTTCGTCATTACCCTCGGGAAGAACGATCGTCTTTTTGTCCTGTTTAGCTCTTGTTCTTATAGAATCAATAACTCCCATTTTT
>CAYOGO010000245.1:0-2371 GCA_964403405.1 uncultured Lachnospiraceae bacterium
CCTCAAGCGCAATGGTTATTGAATCTTCATCATCAATTTTGTCCGTAACCTCATCTACGACATTCACTTTAATGCCGAGTCTGAAAAGAATACTTATTAAAACATCGCATTCCACAGAGCTATTGTTTAAAATATTTACTGCTTTAAGCGTTTTTCCTCTATTTAGACCATTAAAAAGAGACATCATATGACTTTCGTAAAACTCACAGCATTTATCAAAGCTTTGCGGCTCCAATATATTCTCGTGTGACACGGGCTGCACCGTATCATTATTCAAGGCATATGCAATCCGGCGTGCTTCCGTCCTTGAAACATTTGAACCGTTCTCGTCAATAAAATATATATCCGCGATACCGTCAATTTCGCCTGTATAAACTGCACCGTCAGCGTCCAAAAGACGCACAACATATCTCAATGCAGGCAACGGTGTCTCACCTGCTTCTATCAGCTTACAACCGGATGATATTATACCTGACCTTGCCGCACTGTAAAGCATTTGTACGGCAGCAGTACCGTTATGTGCAGCAATAACGCGCTTTTTTCCCAATGCAAACGCACTTGATGCCGTCAAGGACATCTTATTTGTTATATGTGAATTTAATTTGCCGTGGATACGCTCATTATCAAAATATCCGGAGTATTTAGCGGTCTGCCATATTATATTATCCGAAACCGTACAATCGGATTCAATATCCTTCTGCGGCCATACCGATGCCGAGTTTTTTATTATACTCATTTCGCCTATTCTTGTATTGCTTCCTATTGCACTGCCGTCAAAAACGGATACATTATCCTTTAGCTTGCAATCGGAGGAAATGATACAGCCCTTAAGTTCACAGCTGTCACCGACAAAGACATTTTCGTGCAAAACACTGTTTTTTATTGCGGAATTACCTTCAATTACACAGCCACCCCCTATTACGGCTCCCGGGCCGATAGTCGTGCCGCTTTTTACCACGGTATTCGCACCTATCATGCAAGGTGCAAGCAGCATTGCCCCGTGCTCTATAACAGCATTCTTACTTACAGCTATACCGTTATCGTTGTAAACATAATCATCAACGTGCTGTACGGATACTTTGTTCAATAATACATCTGAGTTTGCTATCACATAGGACCTCAAGTCTCCTATGTCACACCAATAATCATCCGTAACATAACCGTAAATATTCATGCCTTGCTGTAACATTTTCGGGAACAGATCATGTGAAAAATCAAATTCCTCATCCGATGGCACAAGCTCCATAACATTCTTATTAATAATGTAGATTCCCGTATTAACGCTGTCGCTGAAGGCCTCATTCCATAACGGTTTTTCAATAAACTTAATTATTTTTCCGTCCTCTTTTGTAATTACGACACCGTACTCAAGCGGATACTCTACTCTTTTCAACACTATGGTAACATCAGCATTCTTTTGCTTGTGGTAGTCGATGACTCTTGTGAGATCAATATCCGTCAATCCGTCACCGCTCAAAACGACAAAGGTATCACTCAAAAAATCAATCGCATTTTTTACACTTCCTGCCGTACCGAGAGGATGCTTTTCCGTAAAATATTCAAATGCCGTATCATATGTCTTGCCGCTTCCGAAATGTGATATTATTTCATTTGGTAAATATCTGAGCGTTAATCCTATCTCATGTATACCATGTTTTTTCAAAAGATCGACCGCATATTCCGCTACCGGACGATTTGCAACAGGCAGCATTGGCTTTGGCAATGTGCAAGTCAACGGACGAAGCCTCTTTCCGTCACCGCCTGCCATTATAACAGCTTTCATAAATTTTGTGTCCTTTCTGCTTTGTAATATAATGTATTTTATGTAAATCGAAATAAAATATTCATGCCAACACGCATTCAGCATGCTGATACTGCCTGTTATGATGCAAAGTATGCGATATATTCTGCCATGATTATAAATTCTGTGCAATTATGTGCCTTTTTTCTAAAAAAAACACTTGCATTTTTACAGGATCTATGGTATAATACCGAAGTATGAAATGACGCACATCTCTATATGCTTATCTTGTCAGATAAAATCTGTTAAAGCTGAAATTGAGATGGAGGAAAAACAAGGAGGATTATATTATGTCAGTTATTTCAATGAAACAATTGTTGGAAGCAGGTGCACATTTCGGTCATCAGACAAAGAGATGGAATCCTAAAATGAAGCCTTATATTTTTACAAGCAGAAACGGTACTTACATTATCGATTTGCAAAAGACAGCAAAGCTTGTTGAAAAGGCTTATGATTTTGTAAAAGAGCAGGCTGCTAACGGCGGCAAAGTTCTTTTTGTAGGCACAAAGAACCAGGCTAAGGACTCTATTGAGGAAGAAGCTAAGCGTTGCGGTATGTACTATGTAAACC
>CAYOGO010000246.1:0-2358 GCA_964403405.1 uncultured Lachnospiraceae bacterium
CAAGCTATTCACAAAACAGTATATTAATAATATGTCAGGCGGATTTTGTTGATGCGGTACGGTTTTCGGTCTAGTATGATGTGCTTGAGATCGATATTAAATACAAATTTCAAACGAATGTTAGACGCAATGTGAATAATTGCATAACCGTGTATACATGCTTTGATGTTGGTGATAAGCTTAATGTGTCCGTTGGTGGTACGGGAAGTGTTTCAACGACAATACCGTTTATGAGCGGACTACTCTCTGTCAGCGGCAAGATATTTGTATCCGATCTTGCAAGCGTTAAGGCAGGGATTTCCGGAAACGGAAGGTAAAAAAATGTAAATTCCTTCGAGTAAAGGATGTTATCAAGATACCTCTGATCGCTCGGGAATGTTATAAGCTTGTTTTGCATGTTGCTGGTCTTTTTTAAGTTTGTAATTGCGTCAAGCTCACCGTATGACTCTATATTAAAGTCGCCCATGAGGAAACACAGCTTCTCCCCTTTCAGTGTCTTGGCAAGCTGCCTGATCTGTGTCTTGCGCAAAGATGTACTTTCGTATGAAAGATGTGTATTATAGAAACTGATCGCTGTTCCGTCAACATCTATTTTGACATGAGAAAGCATTCGCTGTTCATTTTTTTCGGATTCCACTTTAATGCTCTCGCTGAACGTTATCGGATATTTTGAGAGTATACCTGTGCCGTATTCGCCCTCTTGACCATAGGTTGCCTCATCACCATCGATATGTATCGCTTTCGTGTAGTAATAGTATTCGTATCCTGTATACCTTGCAAGCTCTGCCATGGTATCGATATAATTTGATCTGGCAGCAAATCTGTCTACCCTCTTGGATACCGACTATATCAAGATCAAGACCCACAATGTCATTTGCTATTACATACATTGCATGGGACACTATCTTTCCGTTAGCAATATTATAAGATCTATCCAAAGGCGGAGCTCTTTTTGGGGAGATGGAGTCACATTGGGTGTGGGTTCACCGCCCGTAGCTGTCGGCTCAGGTGATACGCTTTCCGTAACGGTGGGCTCGGGTGTTTCATTGCCTGTAACGCTTGGCTTGGGTGATGTATTGTCCGTAATGCCTGGGCTTGGTCCTTCTGCCATTTTACATGATGTAAATGTAAGCATGGCGATCACTATCAGCAATACAGAAGCTATTTTGTGTACGATTGATTTTTCTTTTTTATTTTATTCCTCCGTTTGTGTTTGATGCGACAATTGTATCATATATCCGTGTTGAAGTCAAGCTGTCGGTTGATATTATCGGGCAAATGCTTTGTATATCTCTCTTTTGTGGCAAAACGGACAGTTTTAGCCGTTTTTTATAAATTTATCCCGAAATTGCGAAATAGGGCAATTTTGCTATTGCAAAAAAGTTGATTTTCTTGTATAATATAGGGTGTTTTGTGCTATATTGGCATATTTCGGATCAGCTTGTTAAATATTACAACAGAGGAATGAATATATATGAAGAATATAAATGACGATGTTATCAGTACCAACGATGAAGACATTGATGAGATCGACACTATCGAAAGGGAACTGTCGGACAACGGCAGAAGGTCGATAAAATATACATTGGGGGGCAAAAAATATCCCGTAGTGATGCTGCGTGGGCTTGTGGTTTTTCCACATACAAACGTGAAGTTTGATGTAAGCAGGCCGCCATCACTTGCAGCTCTCTTGCAGGCGAAGTCCACGGATGACAAGATACTTGTTGTCACTCAGGTCGACGCCTCAGTTGAATATCCGGAGCTTGACGAGCTTTATACGGTGGGAACGCTTTGTACGATAGACAGTGTGATAAAAGAAAATGAAAACATACAAAGAATAGTCGTTCAGGGCGAAAGCAGACAAAAGGTGTTGAAGTTTTCCATTAATAAAGGCTATGTTGAAGCAACGGCAGTAAAGCTTGATGATATAAGCCTCGATCAAACACGCCTTGAGGCTGAATTAAAGGTTGCAATGGATCTTTCACTGAGCTATGCAAAATTGGCACCTCACATGATAAATCCCGATTATTTGCCGAAATTCGGTGATACGGAGAATCCGTCGGAGTTTGCCGATATTATAGCATCAAATACCATTCTTAAATACGCTGAGGCACAGACCATATTGCAGGAGCTTGTTGTTGAGGAACGTCTGCATAAGCTTTCGGAGTTGCTTTCAAGAGAGATAGAGCTGCTTAAAATAAGCAATAATATATTGTCGGAAGTAAAATTTCAGATGGATAAATCACAAAAGGATTATTTCCTCCGCGAGCAGCTCAGAGCAATAGAGCGTGAGCTGGGTGATGATGAGGAGGCTAACGATGATATGCCTGCATCCGACTATAAATCAAAGATAGAATC
>CAYOGO010000247.1:0-2352 GCA_964403405.1 uncultured Lachnospiraceae bacterium
TAAAAGTTGTTATTCAGTCACATTGAACGGATTACGTTACAATGCGCAGCTTAAAATAAAGTCAGACGATACACATCAAAGACGACTGTGCCTCGTCTGCATATATTTTACCACAACATCATATGTTTTTCAACCATTTTATTTTACGGGATCAGGTCAAGCGCATTATCCATGCTGTCAACATTTATGTACGTATCCGGAACATCTCCGACGATTATCATCTCCGTTATTGGGACCACCGTTTTCACCTCAATGGCTCCGCCCGACAGCGGTGCCACCATTCTCACCTGTGCCGTAACCTCAAGGTAAACACGGTGCCGTGTCTGGTTTATTCCTGCGTTTTCAAATTCGGTTGAAAAGTTTGTATTTACCGCTCCCGCGGGAACCATGTTTACGATTATATTCGGTCCCTTCCCCGAAAAGATACCGTTACTCACAATGGAACCAAGAGGGATCGATATTTTTATCTCCGTCAGCTCCTGAAGCATATCCTGTGCCGTTTGGCTGACCAATGTGGAAAGTCTGTTCATCTCAACAGAGTCTGTCTGCACTAATTTTACGGATCCATCCGCATTTGTAAGCACCTCAACCACCGACTTTATGTCATTGTCCCCCGATGTTACATGCTTTATCGCCCTGTTCATTATGTCGACCGCATAATACCTCACGCGTACCTCGGCAACCGCATTCATTGTTGGCTTTAACGATGTATCGACGAATACTATCACCGCAATACTTAGTACCAGCACCACACATAATGTCGCAATGATCCTTCGACATAATTTTGTTCTGAATTGCTTAGCCCTCACTCAATATATCACCTCCGCATGTTTAACTATATGCAGGATATGACAAAAAAGTGCATAAAAAAAACGGCAAGCATTAACGCTTGCCGCATTTATTCAGTAATTTTTTATTAATCTATGTACTTAACATAATCAACATATGTTACTTCGTCAGTCAACGGTTCTCTTGTTTCGTCTATATCCTTGAAGAATTCATCTATCATGGAGCCCTCTTTTATATAGATCTCAAGCCTAGGATTGAATGTGCAAAGCTGATCTCCACATGCAATGATCGACTCGGGAATCATCAATGACTCAAGATGTGTGCAGAGAGTGAACAGCTGTGAACCCAATGTCTTAACACCGTTCTTAATGTTAACAGACTTCAACAGCGTGCAACCGTAAAAGGCATAATTCTGCACTGTTTCAACAGTTGACGGAATATCTATCTTTGTAAGCTGAGTGCAAGATCTGAAGGCACCGCCTGCAATCGTTTTTACGGTTGACGGGATCTCATAGCTCGTAATATCCTTGTTAAGGCAGTAGTACAATATAGTCATATCCTTGCTGAATACAACATTATTTACTATCTTAAATCCCTTCCACTGCAGCTTTTTGAGATCGTCACAATGCTCAAACAAGCCTACCGGGATCTCCTCGATGCAATCGGGTATGATCACTTCTTCAAGATCACAGATGTAGTGGGAATCTCCTACGTATATTCTGGAAGTATTACAAAGAGCGTTAGTATCCAGTATTCTGACATCATAATCTGCACCGTTGTGATTGATCGTTTCAGGAATAGTAACAGACTTCTCCGTGCCACGGTAGCCGTAAACTGTCATAACGTTCTTTTCGATCGCATATATCCAACCGTCAGCAGAATACTGTGTTGTCATCTTGCTCGGAGACGGCAAAAGCGGATTTGACTTGTACGGAGTCATCGTCGGTGTAGGTGTCGGTTTATTGCTCGGCTTTGTGGACGAGCTGCCTGGAGTACCGTCTACCGGTGTGCCGCAACCGGCAAGTGTAGAAGCGATCATTATGCATATAAGCAAAGCGGATAAAAACTTTTTCATATGTTTCCTTCCTTTTCTGTTCGGTACAGTTTGTGTCAAAACCGTACTCGCGAAATTGCGTTTTAAGTATAGCACCACGTATTACGTATGCGAATACATTATACTAAATATATTTCTTATTGTCAAGTACTAAAATGCAAATATTTTTAAATTTTAACAATTTCAAAATATTTTTACAAGTATTTGCTTCTTTTTAAAAAATATTGCTTGACAAATCCGCACAAATAGTGTAAAATAGACTTGTGTGTATCATGTTGAGACAAATGCTTGTCTGCTTCAATACGCACGCTTATATCCACGCCTATATAGCTCAGTAGGTAGAGCGCAACCATGGTAAGGTTGAGGTCACCGGTTCAAATCCGGTTGTAGGCTCCACTCATGTAGCGTCGCCATACGCTAAAAGTGATAATTTTCATTATTAGGAGGATTTTCAAATGGCAAAGGAAAAATTTGAAAGAAGTAAGCCGCACGTAAACATAGGTACAATC
>CAYOGO010000248.1:0-2350 GCA_964403405.1 uncultured Lachnospiraceae bacterium
TACAAATATAGACTCTCACAGCTACACAGAGGACGATTATTCGTCGATGTTTGACGATCTGTCGGGGGATAATAAAAAATAATATCGGAAGGAAGTGTAAAAATGGCACAAGATATATACATGCTCATTCAGAAAAAGTATATCGACCTTCAAAAGCAGGCCCAGGCTGACTGTGATGAGAGGATCGCACAGCTTTATGCAGAGCATCCGGAGCTTAAGGTGCTGACAGATGAGGTCTCCGCAATGAACAGCAAGCTTATACGTGCAACACTAAAAAGAGAAAACAGTGCCGTTACTTTAGAACTTTCGGATAAATTGGACGAGCTGAAGCAAAAAAGGCTTGATTACATATCTCAAAACAACATAGATATGGACGTTTTTAAGCCACGTTACGCATGCTCATCGTGTAATGACACGGGAAAGCTGCCGGACGGTACAAGATGCTGCTGCTTTACCGATCATTATGCACAGATGAAATTTGCCGCATCCGATATGTCAATACTTGAAAGAGAGAATTTTTCAACATTTGATCTTGATGTATTTCCGGAAAAGTCTCAAAACGGTATTCCACAACGTGAACAGATGGGGCGCATAAAAAAAGCATTATATGATTACTGTGTTGCTTTTCCATCCGTACCCAAAAAGAATATCCTTATAAGCGGACGTACGGGAACAGGTAAGAGTTTTTTGCTCAACTGTATCGCAAAGGAGCTTTCGGACAGGCTGTTCCCCACATTAAGACTGAGTGCTTATAAAATGGTAAATGAGCTTTTTGATAAATACATTGACGACAGCACGGATTTTAACAGTGAGCTTGAAAGGCTTTGCGAAACGGACGTTTTGATAATAGACGATCTGGGAACGGAGCTTATGAAGGAAAACTTTACGCATAACACATTGTACTATATTCTTGACAGGCGATGCGAGCTGAATAATGCGACCATCGTGTCAACGAATTTGACTGTGAAGCAACTTGAAGAAAAATATTCCGACAGAATAATGTCGAGGCTGTTCAATGCGAGAACAACGATCGCACTTCAGCTTCAGGGATCGGATGTCAGAATAAAAAGATAAAGAATCTATACAAATGAAAGGATATAATTATGAGCAATATTAAATCTCGTTTTGCACCAAGCCCCACGGGATATATGCATATAGGTAATCTTCGTACCGCACTGTATTCATATCTCATAGCAAAATCACAGGGCGGAACATTTATGCTCCGTATTGAGGATACAGACCAAAACCGTTTTGTTGAGGGTGCAATGGACGTAATATACCGTACTCTTGACATCTGCGGACTTCATTACGATGAGGGTCCCGATAAGGATATGGGTAACGGTCCTTACATTCAGAGCCAGCGTAAGGAGATATACATTGAATATGCAAAAAAGCTTGTTGAGCTGGGTCATGCGTACTATTGCTTTTGCAGTAAGGAGCGTTTGGACGGCCTAAGAGCTGAGCTTGAAGAAAAAGGACTTCCGTATGAATATGACGGTTGCTGCAAAAAGCTCACCAAGGAGGAAATTCAGGCTAAGCTTGATGCAGGCGAGCCCTATGTAATAAGACAGCTCATGCCAAAGGAAGGCATTTCGGTATATGATGATGCTGTTTACGGAACAATATCCATCAATAATAACACGCTTGAGGATCAGATACTCTTAAAGTCGGACGGTCTGCCGACATACAATTTTGCAAATGTTGTTGACGACCACTTAATGGGTGTTACGCATGTTGTAAGGGGTAATGAATACCTCACATCAACACCTAAGTATAACCATCTCTACCATGCGTTCGGTTGGGAGCCGCCGTGCTATATCCACCTTCCGCATATAACAAAGGAGGGCGGTAAAAAGCTCTCAAAGAGGGACGGCGATGCATCCTTTGAGGATTTTTACAATAAGGGCTATCTTACGGAAGCAATCATCAATTATGTTGCACTCCTCGGCTGGAGCCCCGGCGGCGAAAGAGAAATATATTCCCTCAAGGAGCTTGAGGAGGTATTCTCAATAAAGGGAATAAATAATTCACCTGCGGTTTTCGATATAGTTAAATTCCGTTGGATGAACGGCGAGTACATCAAGATGATGAAGCCTGAGGATTTCCACAAGGCTGCTCTGCCCTATTACGAAAAGTCACTGACAAGAAAGCTTGATCTGGAAAGGATTTCATCACTGCTTCAATCGAGAGTTGAGGTGTTGAGCGAAATTCCGGATTATGTAGATTTCTTTGAGAATGTTTGTGAATATGATCCCTCCATGTATGTACACAAGAAGATGAAAACAACGCTTGAGGGCTCATTGGATACGCTTCAAAAGCTTATACCTGTTCTTGAAGCTATACCTACATG
>CAYOGO010000249.1:0-2340 GCA_964403405.1 uncultured Lachnospiraceae bacterium
CCTGCAACCTCGCCGCCCAATTGTTCCACAAGCTTTGCCGCAGCCTTTGCCGAGCCGCCCGTTGCTATGAGGTCATCCACAATGAGCACTTTCTGACCGGGCTTTATCGCATCCTCATGCATATAAAGCTCATTTGTACCATACTCAAGAGCGTATTCCTGCTTTACGGTCTTTCCCGGTAATTTACCCGGCTTTCTTACAAGCACTATTCCCTTACCAAGCTCGTATGCAATCGGTGCCGCCATTATAAACGCTCTTGCCTCGGGTGCGGCAATAAGATCAAAATCCATTGTCTTTGCTATGTCTATGGTCTGTTTTACCATCTCGGCAAAGCCATCCGCATCAAGAAACAGTGTCGTTACATCCTTAAAGCTTATTCCCGGCTTGGGAAAATCCTCTATTACTCTGATTTTATCCTTAAGATCCATAAATAATTCCTCCGTATCATATATTCAGATCACAATATTTACAAAACAGTCTGCTTTCGGTAAGCTGTCGTTTTTTTACATTTCCGGCAAAATTGATTTTTACCATTCCGTCCGATTCCTCAAAGCTCAGAAACTCAAGCTGACGGAATACATTGAGCATCAATTTGACATCGAATGAGCCCAGGTCGATACCTGTTGCATTTGACAGCATCTGAGCAACGCTTGTCAGCATACTCCACTGCACAAGAGTCATCGACTGATCGCGCAATGCCTTGTATATTTTTGCAAAGGTCTCTCTGTCGTGTCTTATCATCCCCTCAAAAGGTTGCTCCGATCTATACACACTGCATTCGTTTATATTCTTGAATTTTGAAGCATCAATGTACTCGCTTATATATATTCTCGAAAACTCTCCTCCCGGCACACAGTCCGTATACGGCATTACAAGCAACGTATTTGCTCCAAACTCATGAGCTTTAGGCAAGCAGCCTATATGTATATCTATATTTGTTCCGAAATCGTTTTGTGTTATAAGCTCAAAAAGTTCTTTTAATGTATCTGCATCGTTGACTATAACCAACGATCCCATTTTATGACTTTTTACTTCATCAAACACCTGTGCTATGCTAAATTGTGCCGTATTGGCAGGTGTATCCTTTACAAAGCCGTTATCAAACGCCTCGTAAAGCTTTTCGTCCATCGCATATGTTATCGCTTCGACATCCTTTTCCGTTGTCACGGTCAATTTTAAGTCCTTGAGTCCGAGCTGTACCTTTTCAACACCGTTCCATTGGTTAACATCTACCGAAAACACAGCACTTTTTGCAGCAGAGCAATTTACTGTATCTATATAATCCGCCTTACCGAAACCAACGCAGTCTATTGTCAGAGGTCCTGCATTAAGCGATGTCTTTAGAACATTCTTCTCCTTGCCTATTATTACCGAATTCTTGAATTCCAGCATGTCGGCATAAAATACAGGTGCCTCATTATCCTTACCGAATGGTTCAAGCAGACTCAGCTCCTTCGCCATCTTTATGTTTATGTCGGCAGGTGACAGCTTTATTTCACAATCTATTGCAGGTATGAGCATATCCTCCGTTATATGCTCTTCGGCATATGCTTCAAGCCTTTTTATAAGCTCCGGTATATTATTTCTCGGCAATGAAAAGCCTGCCGCCTGTGAGTGTCCTCCGAATTTTGTATACAGATCCCTGCATGTGCAAAGAGCGTCATATATATCAAAGCCGGGAATACTTCTTGCCGACGCCGTACAAATATCGTCACCGCAGGAGATCACTATTGTCGGACGGTGATATTGCTCCACAAAGCGTGATGCCGCAATTCCGATAACACCCTTGTTCCAGCCCTCACCAGTTACGATATTTATTTTTTTATCACACATGTTGCCTATACCCAGCATACCCGTGTCATATATCTCTTTTTCTGTTTTTCGGCGTTCTTCGTTATATTCATTAAGTCTTAATGCTATATCAAACGCCACCTTGAAGTCATCCGACAAAAACAGATTCAAGCCATCCTTCGCACTTGCCATTCTGCCTGCCGCATTAAGTCTCGGTGCAAGTCCGAACGCAACTCCCCTTGCACTTATGGGTTTATCCTGATAGCCTGCCACCGTTTTAAGTGCCTTTACACCGCAACACGGAGAGCTGTTTATTTTTTCGATACCCCGTTTTACATAATAACGGTTTTCATTCATCAAAGGTACAACATCAGCAACGGTTCCTATTGCTGCAACATCATAAAATTGTGCCGCAGCATCAATTCCGCCGTGTGCCTCAACTATCTTCATTGCAAGACCTGCACTACACAGCTCCTTGAATGGGTACATACAATCCTTTTGCTTGGGATCCAATATCACATCCGCATCGGGCAATGTTTCCGGAGGATT
>CAYOGO010000250.1:0-2322 GCA_964403405.1 uncultured Lachnospiraceae bacterium
TTGGACGGTCATGCAGTGTACGATGTGTGCACTTATGGGCTCGCTTGCCGAGCTGATAATGGAGGTCGTTTTCTCACCCATAGGGTACAAAATAACAAAAAGATGGCGCAATGACGCTGTCGGTCATGAATACTTAAAATACATGCAGGAGGAGAAAATGCAATGAAGGTATTGATCACGGGAACCTCACAGGGGATAGGCAAAGCGATTGCCGAGCTATTCTTGAAGGAGGGACATTCTGTAGTGGGGATAGACAGACAGAACCAAAGCATAGAGCACAGTGCTTATACTCACTTCACATGTGATGTGCGAGACAGGGAAGGACTTCCGACTGTTGATGATGTTGAGATATTGATCAACAATGCGGGAACGCAAAATGAGGCAGATATAGATATAAACCTCAAGGCACTCATTTACATAACGGAAAAGTATGGCATACAGCCCAAAATAAGGTCGGTGCTGAATATAGGCTCTGCAAGCGGTCATACGGGTGCGGAATTTCCGGAATACTGCGCAAGCAAGGGTGGCGTGCTGGCATACACAAAGAATGTTGCAATGCGTATTGCAAAATACGGTGCAACAAGTAACAGCCTTGATCCGGGAGGTGTGTTGACGCCTCTCAATGAATGCGTCATGAATGATGAAACATTATGGGCTGAGATAATGAACGAAACTCCATTGAAAAAATGGGCAACTCCCGAAGAAATCGCACAGTGGGCATACTTTTTGACGGTAGTAAACACATTTTGTACGGGTCAAAACATATTGGTTGACGGCGGAGAGTCCATCAATTACAATTTTGTGTGGAAGGATCCGATCGGCTGAATAAGGATCACGAAAGCCCCTTGAATGCACCTGCTCTGCAGCGTACGCTTGTAAGAAATGAATGCTTTGTTCATTCTGTTTGATCGATACTTCTGCTTCCTTTTGGGTTGAAAATTTTTTATGGCTGATATTATGATACTTTAGCCGTAAATTGTCAATAATAATTGTCGCTTTTGTGCCTAAGATGCGTTTGCTGAGCATGGATGCGGAATAATTATTTGAAATTTTGCTCCGAAAGCATTTGACAAAACCGCGATATTATGGTACAATATACAATGTTGAGCAAGTGCGAAGGAGCATACTTCCGTGAGAGAGACATTTATGCGTATTGCATTGGAGGAGGCAAGGGCTGCCTTTGATGAGGATGAGATACCGATAGGTGCTGTGGTTGTTTGTGACGGCAGAGTTATTGCTAAGGCTCACAATATGCGTGAACAGCTAAAGGATCCGACAGCTCATGCCGAAATATTGGCGATGCGTAAGGCGGCACAGTATTTGGGTGGCTGGCGTCTTCATAGATGCGATCTTTATGTCACTATCGAGCCGTGCCCAATGTGTGCAGGCAGCATTGTTCAGGCGAGGATCAATTCTCTCGTTTTCGGTGCAACTGATGAAAAAGCGGGATGTTGCGGCACTGTTTGTAACCTGCTGAATATGCCAAGTTTTAATCACCGTGTACCGGTAACGGGTGGTGTGATGGCTGATGAGTGTGCGAGGATAATGTCTGATTTCTTTAGACGTAAAAGATAAATAGTATATGGAGAGATACCCAAGAGGCTGAAGGGTTCGGCTTCGAACACCGATAGGCGGTGACCCCGCGCGAGGGTTCAAATCCCTCTCTCTCCGCCAAGAAAAGCACTTGACAGCGTGTCAAGTGCTTTTTCAATGATATCCGTTCCTTGCAGTCAGGGATGATATGCTTAGCCATTATATCGTGCAGGTGACGACGTAATGTCCTTCCAATCGCAAATGATCCAAAGCATGTTCCGTAAAATATGTAATTCTTTTTTATACAACGAGAAAATGGCTGAAGAAACGATTTTTTTAAGAAAAAACAGAAAAAACACTTGACAAAAACATAATTGTATAGTATAATACACAGGTAAACGCAACAAAGCAGAGAGTTTCCACTCCTCACCGTGCGGTGTATGTATCAGCTCGGTAAGCGTAATGCCTTTTATATGATCGGTGTTTTTCATCGATGAAAGTGTGCATTATTGAGTGGATCCGTGCGATCCGCTTTTTTTATGCGTAAAAATCGGAGGTGATAGACATAGACGTAAAAAAAGTCATTATGAATGACATGATCCGTGAGAAGGAATTGCGTGTCATAGACAGCGACGGTTCACAGCTGGGCATTATTTCAAGGGACGAGGCAATACAGCTTTCGATCGAAAGAGGTATGGACCTTGTGATCGTATCGATGGATTCAAAACCGTCGGTAGCAAAAATCATGGATTTTGGTCGATTCAAGTTCGAGCAGGAAAAACGCTTGAA
>CAYOGO010000251.1:0-2312 GCA_964403405.1 uncultured Lachnospiraceae bacterium
GAGGTGATGTGCGCCTGCGGTCCCTCGTACCAGTACATGAAACCGGTCAGGTCAATCTGATCGCCAACCTGAAGGTTGCGAACCGCCTCGTACACCTCGGTGGTCTCGTTGCAGAGGTAGTACTCGATGACGAAAGTGTAGGTCTCGCCGTTGACGGAAGCGTTGAAGTACAGGTCGCTGTCCGTGCCTTCCTGACCGGAACCATCCCAGTTGTACAGGAACGCAGCGCCGTCATCGTTGGAAGCCTCAACGGTCAGACCGTTGAAAGCAACGTACTCGTTCTGATGCGCGATCAGCTCGTCCGTTCCGAGCATCGCAGTCACATCGACCGGCTCGGCAACGTAGGAAGCGCCGTCCTCGACCAGCTCAAAGGTCGCGTCAATGATCTCGACCTCGCCAGCCCACTCCGCCTTGTAGCCGGTGACCTTGATGGCAGTGCCGGGAACCAGCTTCTCGTACATATCCTCGGTGCAAGCCATGTCGTAAAGGAAGTACGCGCCGTCCTCGGACTGGCAGTACACAGTGGCCTTGTCTTCCCACCAGGACTGCTTCGCCTGCACGTTGGTGATGACCACGACCTTGGAGTCAATCTCCGCAGCCTCGTATTCCGCATGGGTCATAACAACGTCTTCCTCGTTGTTCTCCGCCTCGGAGCTTTCCTCAGAGCTTTCTTCGGAGCTTTCTTCCGGCGTGGAGGACTCTTCGGAAACCTCGGAGGACTCGCTCGAACTCTCGGAGGAGGATTCGGACACGTTATTGTTGGAGCAGCCGGCAAAAGCGGCAACGATCAGAGACAGAGCAAGAAGCAGAGCAATCAGCTTTTTCATAGTTATCCCTTCCTGAATAAAGTGGGTACGTCTGCGAACGTACCGTTTGTTTGGTTTTGCAACCGAGGCATACTATAACTCTTTTTTGATTTGAATGCAATGGGTTTTCGCCTTTATTTTCAAAAAGTTTTTCTTTTCTTTACTTTTAGAATCAGAAGATAAACGCCGATCAGCACCCATGCAAGCGCGATTGCGGCTAAAAGTACGACTGCGGTCGTCGGGAGCGGTCCGAGGTCGGCTTTTACGCCGGAGTCCGCGCGTTCCCGTAGGTCTTTTTGATCCAGACGGTACAGGGATGTAACGTCCTCGAATAGGAAGTCCATATACGCGTCGTCAATCGTCTCTTTCCGGTTGACCGACTTGACTACGTTTTCGATCATCTGTCCTGCAGCATCGCGCAGAGAGGTCGAGCCGTTGAAAACCGGCGTAACGAAGGTCGTGCCCACATATTGCAGCAGCAGCCTGGACGCCTCAATCTTGACCGCGTAATGCTCCTCGTTGTCTGTGCCGGATTGTTTCAGATATTCCTGATATGCGTCCGATTCCTGCGCCTTGGTTGTGACTGGGACGTAGCCCTCGGTTTTCGCGTAGGCGAGCTGTACCTCGTTGGTTAGCAGGTATTGCGTGAACAGCCACGAGGCGAGAACCTCCTGCGGGTCTTCCTTGTTGAATACGCAGACGGAAGGTCCTTGCGAGATCATCTGCGGGTTTTCTGGGTCAAACTGCGGAATGGGACGCACCACCGTCTCGAACTGTACCAGCTTGTCCTCGCTCACGTCGGAGAGCGGCGCATCCGTTCCCATCCAGGTAGCACCCGCCGTGGAGTCGACGGCAAAGACGCACTGTCCGCAGTTGAGAAAATTCGCCGGATAGCTCGAGATTTTGAAGGTGGAGAATGCGCCGGTCTTCGCATGGGAGGAGACGGTGTACAGCAGCTCGCGTGTCGTGTCGTTGAATATCTCGACGTCGCCGGACTCGGTGGAGTAGCCCGCCCCCCGTTGCTTTAGCATCTGGATCATCATGTTGTCGGTCGACTTGTAGATGAACGGGATCATGACATTCTGCCCGTTCAGCTTGTACGTCCCATCCGGGTTCTGCACGGCGGCAGCTTCTGCAACCTCCCAGACAAAGTCCCATGTCAGAACGTCGGGAATCTCGTAGCCGAGCTGTTCGACAAAGTTCTTGTTGATGTAGCACGCCTCCGTCGAGCGCATATAGGGAAGACCGTAGTAATGCCCTTGCAGCCGGCATTCGTTCAGAAACTGCGGGACAATCTCCGCCTGACTGGGGGAGTCAAACCGCAGCGCCGCGCCGTTTAAGCCGTAATCCGGGTCGGCAAACAGCTCGTCCAGCGGGACGACGATGTTTGAGCCGGTCAGGTAGGTCGCAATGTGATCGGGGTAGGTGATGCAGACGTTTGGGGTCGTTTCGGTCGCGATGTTGGTGATAACATCGTTGTAGATTTTGCCGTAGTCCGTGTACAGG
>CAYOGO010000252.1:0-2301 GCA_964403405.1 uncultured Lachnospiraceae bacterium
ATATATGTACACCTTGACATAATCTCCGGGAGACTTTACAAGGTACTGCTGAATGAACATATTTTCGATTGGCGTAATGTCATACAAATGATATTGACTGTCAAACTTGATCAAAATACTACCCTCAAACTTTTTCTATTATTGTTATAGTATAACATATTTACGGCAATTTGTAAATCGAAATTTTTGTTTATTATTGTTAAATTCCGATCGGTTCCTGTGCAAATGCACGTATTACCTCAACGAGGTAGTCCCTGTTATACGCATTTTGTGACGAATAGGGGATAACGAGCATATCCTCAGGGAGCTCAAGCTCCTTCTTTATGTCGTCAATATAATTTTTTAATTTTGACTTTGCGATCTTATCTGCCTTTGTTGCAACCACGACCACCTCAAAATCATAGTAGGCAAGATAATCACGCATCATTTTATCCTCGGATGTGGGCTTATGGCGAATGTCAACGAGCATAAGCGCCTTTTTGGAGCTTCCGCTCTTAAAAAAGCTGTCCATAAGAGCCTGCCATTGTGCCTGCTCTGACTTTGGTGCCTTTGCAAAGCCGTATCCCGGCAGATCCACAATATAAAATGATTCCTCTGCCAAAAAATAGTTGATAAGACGCGTTTTGCCGGGCATTGAGCTCGTTCTTGCAAGCTTACCGTTATTACCTATCGAATTAATGAGGGAAGACTTGCCCACATTTGATTTGCCCGTTATAACGATCTGCGGAAAGGCATTTTTTACGAATTGCGACGATCTTGCCGCACTTGTTTCAAAACGCATACGTATTATTTCCATGTGACAAAGCTCCTTTTACGCTCTCGGCTTAGGTGTTCCCGCAAGTGCCACCTTGAGCACATCATCCATTGTTTTTGCATAAACTATATCCATGCCCTCTATAACGGACTGAGGTATCTCAAGTATATCCTTTTTATTTTCGATCGGAACTATGACCGTTTTTATTCCGAGCCTCTTTGCCGCAAGCAGCTTTTCCTTAAGTCCGCCTATGGGGAGAACTCTGCCCAAAAGCGTTATTTCACCCGTCATTGCAACCGTGCCTTTTACGGGGATACCTGTAAGCTTTGATATTACAGCTGTTGTTATTGTGATACCTGCCGATGGACCGTCCTTTGGAATTGCACCCTCAGGAACATGGATATGTATGTCATTATTTTTAAAGAATGAGTCCTCAATGCCCAATTCCTTTGCTTTTGATCTTACATATGTTATACCTGCCGTTGCGGACTCCTTCATTACGTCTCCGAGTTGACCCGTAAGTACTGTTGCACCGTTACCCGGCATTGAAGCGACTTCTATCGAGAGAGTTTCACCTCCGACCGCCGTCCACGCAAGACCCGTTGCAAGTCCGATAGTGTCCTCATTTACTGTCTCATCGTAAAGGTATCTGGGTGCACCCAAATAATCGGGAAGATTATCCACCGTAAACCTTACCTTTGTAAGCTCCTTGTTCTTTGAAAGCTCAACAACGGCTTTTCTGCAAAGTGCCGCAATTTCTCGTTCCAACGTTCTTACACCGGCTTCTCTTGTATAGTGATTAATTATATATTCTAACACATCCGTGCCGACGGAGCACTGTGACGCAGTGATCCCATGTGCCTCCCTCTGCTTTGGCAAAAGATGTTTTTTTGCGATATTGAGTTTTTCCTCCTGTGTATAACCGGGGATCTCAATTATCTCCATTCTGTCAAGCAGTGCAGGTGGGATCGTATCCAATGTATTTGCCGTCATTATAAACATTATCTTTGAAAGATCGTACGGAATATCTATATAGTGATCGACATATGTTGAGTTTTGCTCAGCATCAAGCACCTCAAGCAGGGCAGATGCAGGGTCTCCCTTAAAATCACTTCCGAGCTTGTCGATCTCATCAAGCAGAAATAGTGGATTTACCGTCTTTGCATTCTTGAGTGACGATATTATTTTACCCGGCATTGCACCTATATATGTTTTTCTGTGACCTCTTATTTCGGCTTCGTCATGTACGCCGCCCAACGAAAGACGTATAAATTCACGCTTCATTGCCTTTGCAAGAGATTTGCCTATTGACGTTTTGCCGACTCCCGGAGGTCCGACCAAGCATATTATCGAACCCTTCATAGTGCCTGTGTGTGCCTTTACCGCGAGGAATTCTATGAGTCTTTGCTTTACTTTTTCAAGACCGTAATGATCCTTATCCAGCATGGACTCCGCCTTTGCAAGGTCTGTATTGTCCTTTGATTCCTTTTTCCATGGCAGACAGAGCAACCAATCAAGATATGTTTCTATGACGGATGCCTCCGCAG
>CAYOGO010000253.1:0-2290 GCA_964403405.1 uncultured Lachnospiraceae bacterium
TTACATAATTCATCAGTTAGGGGTAAATGGGGCGAGGTACAACTCAGACGTGTTGCGGAATTATCGGGAATGACCGATCATATAGATTTTGACGAGCAAAAGCAGAATGAAAGCGGAAAGCGTCCGGATATGATAATACATTTGTCGGGCGGCAGAACGATTCCAGTGGATAGCAAGGTTCCCATGGAGAATTACCTCAAGTATGTTGAATGTAAGGATGAGACACAGAATAAGCTGTTCCTGCAGGGCCATGTCAGGGCGGTAAAGATGCATATCGATGCACTTGCAAAAAAGGAGTATTGGAAAAGCGAGTCACGTGCAATGCAGCTCGTGGTGCTCGTTATACCGTATGAATCGGGTCTTTCGTCGGCTTTTGAAGGTGATCCCGAATTGTTTGAGTATGCGGAGAGCAAAAACGTACTTTTACTTTCACCTGTCACATTTTATGCCTTCCTGAAGGCTGTGTCAACGGGCTGGACAGAATATAATCTTGTGCAGAACGCACAGGAGATAGCTCAGCTGAGTAAGGAGCTGATAGATCGATTTGAAGTATTCATCGATCATGTCAAGAACATAGGATCAAGCATTGATAAGGCTGCTGCAAGCTATAATAAAGCGGTTTCGTCGTATAATACTCGTTTGAATCCTACATTCAATAAATTAAAGGCACTCAAGCAGCTGCCCGAGCAGCCTGAGCTGGATAATGCTCAGTTGATAAATGCTGCAAACGGCACTGCTGCCGAAACAGAATAATGACATTACTGGGAGATCTTTACAGTCCTTCCGTTTTGTATAAATGTCTACTGATTTTGATTTAAAAACAC
This sequence comes from uncultured Lachnospiraceae bacterium, assembly GCA_964403405.1. Lineage (GTDB taxonomy): Bacteria > Bacillota > Clostridia > HGM11327 > HGM11327 > SIG351. The sequence continues at coordinate 825 of CAYOGO010000253.1, forward strand.
AAAAAAAACACATTTTATTCACAACTATTCACTTGCGATGATTTGACACTTATGGTATAATTAGTATATAGTTGATAATTTGTTTGGAGGTGGTCATTTGAAGCCATCAGGGAGTGTGTTGAAAGAATCAATTCAGTCAGTTCTTCCGATCTTTGCGATAGTATTGCTGTTGAGTGTTTCGCTTGCATCGATACCGTCGGGTGTTTTGGTAATGTTCCTTTTCGGAACACTTTTGTTGATAGTCGGTATGTGTTTGTTTTCCGTGGGTACGGAAATGTCAATGACACCGATAGGTGAGGGCATAGGTTCACAGGTATCAAAGTCCAAAAAGCTTATTATTCCGATAATAGTATGCTTTGTGCTTGGTATGCTCGTTACGATAGCGGAGCCAGATCTTCAGGTTCTGGCAAACCAGGTACCGTCGATACCCAATGTTGTGCTTATACTTTGCGTGGCAGTGGGCGTAGGTATATTTCTGGCAGTATCACTTGTCAGAATAAAAAAGCAGATACCGCTTTCAAGGCTTTTGATATTGTTTTACGGAGTAGCGGTAATTCTTGCGTTGTTTGTGTCAGATAATTTTATACCGACAGCATTTGACTCAGGCGGTGTTACAACGGGTCCTGTTACAGTACCGTTTATAATGGCGCTCGGTGCAGGTATGGCATCAATGAGTGGCAATAAAAAATCACAGGAAAACAGCTTCGGCTTGGTTTCGCTTTGCAGTATTGGACCTATTTTGTCCGTATTGATACTCAGTATATGCTTTAAGCCCGATGCTGAAACATCACAGGAGACAATTCACATTGCACAATCCACGAAGGAAGCCTTTGAATTGTTCTTGCATGAATTTCCGGATTACGCAAAAGAGGTGCTTATAGCATTTTCACCGATAGTTGGCGTGCTTGTTGTATTCCAGCTGATATACAAAAAGTTCCATAAGCATCAGTTGATGAGAATATTTGTAGGTCTTGTGTATACATATGTAGGTCTTGTGTTGTTCCTCACGGGTGCAAATGTTGGTTTTATGCCAGCAGGACGCCTTATCGGTGCGGAGATCGCTGCAGGAAGCAGTAAATATTGGCTTATTCCCGTAGGTCTTGTAATGGGTTACTTTGTTGTATCTGCTGAGCCTGCTGTTCATTCACTTAAAAAGCAGGTTGAGGAGGTTACAAACGGTGCGATAACACAGAGCACGATAGGCTATGCATTGTCGATAGGTGTAGGCGTTTCCGTTGCGATCGCAATGCTGAGAGTAATAACGGGCATCTCCATATTCCCGTTTCTTATAGTGGGTTACGCAATTTCATTGGCAATAACATTTTTTGTTCCGCCGATTTATACGGGTATTGCATTTGACTCCGGTGGTGTTGCCAGCGGTCCCATGACGACGACATTTATGTTGCCCTTTGCAATAGGTGCGTGTGAGGCATTGGGAGGGAATATAATGACCGATGCATTTGGTC
>CAYOGO010000254.1:0-2256 GCA_964403405.1 uncultured Lachnospiraceae bacterium
TTATATGCTATATAATATTATCCGAAAGGTGGATCCTATGATTATTGTTATTTTTGGCTGTATGATTGCTTTTATATTGGCTGTATTTGTTACTGTATCACTTGTGATATACTTCAAATGCTTTGGTAGAGCATACAATGTGTTTGACTTTTCGACAAGTGAAGGCTTAAAAAGGGTGGGACTTGAAAGGTTTGCGGATGTTATAATACCAATGTATAAGGAGGTTGAAAAATTGCCTTATGAGGATGTGTACATAAACAGCTATGATGGCTTGCGTCTGCATGCAAGGCTGTACATAAATGAGTCTCCGTTGGGAACCGTTGCATTGTTCCACGGCTGGCGTTCGTCGGGCTTGAATGATTTCTCATGTATAATTCCAAAATACATCAAAATGGGCTACAATGTATTGCTTGTGTCGCAGAGAGCTCACGGTAAAAGTGACGGCAGATACATATGCATGGGAGTAAAGGAAAAATATGATTGCAAAATGTGGCTGGAATACATTGCTCAACGCTTTGGCAATGATCACAGCATAATAGCGGAGGGAATATCCATGGGTGCGGCGACCGTTCTCATGGCAAGCGGACTTGAGCTTCCGTCAGGTGTAAGGGCAGTTATATCCGACAGCGGATTTACATGTGCCAAGGATGTTGTTATGGCTGTTGCAAGACAAAATAAGATATACCCGTATCCGATAGTATGGCTTGTGGAATTGTGGTTCAAATTGTTCGGCGGATGTACAATGAGCAAGGAGAGCACAACGGAAGCAATGAAAGCAAACAAGCTGCCCGTGCTCTTTTTGCACGGAGAAGGTGACACCTTTGTGCCGTGTGAAATGACATTGAAGAATTTTGATGCCGCATGCTCGGATAAATACATATTGACTGTGCCGTATGCCGACCACGGGCAAAGCTATTTGTACGATACCGAGGGCTGCATAAATATGCTTGAAGGCTTTTTGAAAAAATATACTTAAAGATAAAGACAGGTCATGCTTTTTTGCGTGACCTGTCTGTTTTTTACAAAGATTATTCAAAGATATACGGCTCGCCGTCAAATACTGTGCAGTCGATGAGTGACTTCATGTATTTGCCGTACTTTGATGTGATCTCAGTGTGAGCTTCGTCAAACTTGTTCATAGGATATATCTTTACGGGGAAACCCTGATAGCACCATTTGCCCGATGAGAGCATATCGAGTGCATTTTTGCAACCCTTCTGGCTGAGAGGATATTCTCTGGGGTGTGTATTGAGCATATCAACAGCCTTAACGCCGAGAAGTTGAACGTCTACAAGGCGCTTTTCACCTGTGTGGTATGCACCTACACAGAGCTGTCCGCACATTTTTGTCATTCTTACCGCAAGGTCGAGTGACTCATTTGTCTCTGCCCATTCGTAAACGAGATCCAAGCCGCCGTCAGCGGGATGCTCTCTCGGAGCAAGGTATTCTTCCGGTACTGTTTCGGGAGAGTATACCTCATCTGCACCGTACTTGAGTGCGTTCTTACGTGATTCCTCATTGATGTCAACGGCAACTATCTTGCCTGCACCGCGGAGCTTCAATAGGCTTATGATAGCACAGCCCATGTATCCGCAGCCAACAACACCGATGCTTGTTTCGCCGGGAAATATATTTCTGCACTTGCTTACGGCACTGAGCATGCATGAAAGAGGCTCACCGATTGCATATTCATCCTTTATATTATCCGGAATCTTAAATACGGCATCCTCAGTTGCAACATTGTACTCTGCAATTCCTGTTCCGAAAAGACCGGTAACTCTGTCACCCGGCTTTACCTTTGTTATGTTCTTGCCGACTTTTTCAACGATACCCATTGGTTCATGACCGAGACCTTCGTCAATACCATTGCTCTTTTCGGCGATCTCCCATGCGTGATGCTCTGACATGCACACGCCATAGTACTTGATTTTTACAAGTATCTGATCATCATTGATCTCCGGCATGGGAACATCAATGATCTCACACTTTTTGGGTTCAACTATTACCAACTTTTTCATAAAAAATCTCCTTTTTATTTTACAGCAAGCTCAGAAGCTTGTCTGTTCCTTCCTGAATTGTGAGTCCTTTCTTGAATACACTTGATGTACCGACAACAAACACATCAGCACCTGCCTTGTAGAGCTTTGGCACGTTTTCAAATGAGCAGTTACCGTCGACCTCAAGCAAAACATCCTTTTTACCGAGCTTGTCAAGCATTTCTCTTGCTCTTTTTACCTTGTCAAACGCAGACGGTAC
>CAYOGO010000255.1:0-2248 GCA_964403405.1 uncultured Lachnospiraceae bacterium
TCTGTATATACGGCAACGCGTGGACCAATATCCTTGCGCGGTCTGCATTTGAGGTTTCTATCATTTTATGTATCCTTTTTATATTTATATATTCAAATATTTAATTATGTTCTGTAATCGCCGTTTATTCTTACATAATCGTATGTCAGATCACAGCCCCATGCTGTGGATACGGCTTCGCCGTCGTTGAGTGCGACATTAATTATAATCTCACGCTCAAGGAGTATTTCCTTTGCCTTTTCTTCGGAAAAATCAACTCCTGAACCGTTTTTGCAAACTTCAATTACGCCCTTGGTTGATTCAAAGCTTACATCAATCTTGTTTACATCAACATCAGCACCACTGTAGCCAATCGCACAGAGCACTCTTCCCCAATTAGCATCGGCACCGAACATTGCCGCTTTTGTAAGAGACGAGCAAATTACCGACTTTGCAACAGTTTTAGCAATATCAATGTTTTTTGCGCCTGACACCTTGCACTCTAACAGCTTTGTAGCGCCCTCGCCGTCTCCTGCAATACATCTGCACAAATGTACGGTTACTGTATTGAGTGCCTTCATAAATGTCTCGAACGCTTCGCAGTCGGAATCTATAATATTATTTCCCGCCATGCCGTTTGCAAGAACCGTAACCATATCGTTTGTGGATGTGTCACCGTCAACAGATACCATATTAAACGTATTTTTTATGTCACTCGACAGTGCTTTTTGCAGCATTTCATGGGAAATTGCGCAGTCCGTCGTGATAAACACGAGCATCGTTGCCATATTCGGATGTATCATTCCAGAGCCCTTTGCGATGCCGCCTATTTTACATTTAATTCCGTCTATATCAAATGAAACAGCGATCTCTTTAAGTCTTGTGTCGGTCGTCATTATTCCCTCTGCCGCAAGCCTACTGTTGTTTCCAAGTGAGCTTTTCAGCATGGGAATACCGTTTTTGATAGGCTCAATGTCAAGCGGCTGACCTATAACGCCCGTAGATGCAACAACTACATCATTCGGATCGATATTCATTTCCGCCGCAAGCAGGTCACTCATCTGTTGTGCAATCTCAATGCCGTTGGCGTTACATGTGTTCGCATTTCCGCTGTTGCAGATCACTGCCTGTGCATAACCGTCACTCACGTGCTCCTTAGTCACAATGAGCGGAGCACCTTTTACAAGATTTGTTGTATAAACACAGGCAGCACTCGCCTTTACATCGCTGTAAATGAGTGCCAGATCCCTCTTTGATTTATTCTTTCTTATACCGCAATGCACACCTGCCGCTGAAAATCCCTTTGCAGCACAAACACCGCCATCAATTATATTCATAACTATCTATCCTTTCAAAAATTACAATTCAAGACATTTTGTTTTGTCCTGCCCGAGAACTATATTGAGGCATTCAACTGCCGCTCCGGATGCTCCCTTACCAAGATTGTCATATCTTGCAACAAGTATCATCCTGTCTTCGTTTCCCAAAACCGATATTTCCATTTTGTCCTTGCCGGAAAGTGCTGCTGCAGAAAGGAAACCTTCCTCATCGACATTCTCATTGAATGACACGATATTGCTGTTGTACTTGTTCTTATAAATAGATTTAATTGTATCTATATTATTGCTTTCGCACAGATTTTTCGCAAATATCGGAACAGTAACCTCCATCCCGCTGTAAAAATCAGCAACTATCGGACAGAATATAGGTTCATTTTCTATATTTGATATTGCCTTCATTTCCTTTAAGTGCTTGTGCCTTTGCGTTACGCCGTACTGGCGTGGTGCATCCAGCAATTTGCTGCGGTCATCAGATCGATATTGTTCTATCATTTTTTTGCCACCGCCGCTGTAACCTGTTATCGAATGGCATGTCAGCAGTGCATCCTTTGATATAACACCGTTTTCGATGAGAGGGTATACCAAGGCGATAAATCCGCCGGCGTGGCATCCCGGCACAGCTATCCTCTTTGAATTTTTGATTTTGTTTTCAAATTCCACGCCGAGCTCAGGAAAGCCATACGCCCAATCGGGATCGGTCCTGTGTGCTGTTGAGGTATCGATAACGACTGTATCATTGTTTTCTATCATCGATACCGCCTCTATTGCAGCCGCATCGGGCAAGCAAAGAAACACGATATCCGCTTCATTTAACGCTTTTTTACGTGCGATCAGGTCCTTTCTGTCCCCCTCGGAGAGAGTTATTATTTCAATATCATCTCTGCTTTCAAGCCTTTCGTATATCCGCAAGCCCGTCGTACCGGCTTTAC
>CAYOGO010000256.1:0-2225 GCA_964403405.1 uncultured Lachnospiraceae bacterium
AAAAGGCTTGAGCTGTCGGCAGAGCTGTTGCCGAATAAATTAGAAAGACACATATGATAAATCTCCTGTTGTTGATATTATGAAGACCGTTTGAGATCTTCACTAACAGGTTATGATATAAAACAAAAAAGGTGATAAGGAAAGGATCTTTTTATGGAAATCACAATGAGGTACCCCAGTGGCAGAGCAAAGGCGTTGACACTGAGCTATGATGACGGCTGTCAGACGGATGAAAGGCTTATAAATATAATGTCAAAAAACGGACTTCGCGGAACATTCAATATAATGAGTATGCTTTTTGATCTTCCGGAGGAACATGTCAAGGAACGCATGAGAGTGGTAAAGCATGCATGCCTTGAATCTGGAAATGAGGTCGCTTGCCACGGTTATGATCATCCGGCACTGAGCAGAATGACCGTAACGGGAATAATACAGCAGGTGCTTGAGGACAGGCGCCGCCTTGAAAGAGAATTCAGCACGATCGTGCGCGGTATGGCGTACCCGTACGGCGATTATGATGAAAAGGTAATGGATGTGCTTAAAATGTGCGGAGTATGCTATTCAAGAGTATGTCATTCCACATCCGACTTCAAGCTTCCGAAAAATTGGTACGAATGGAGACCGACCTGCCATCATGATGATGATATTATGCAGCTTGCGGATAGATTTATCGGATGCAATATCGAGGAGCGTGACGAACCGATACTTTTCTATGTATGGGGTCATACGTATGAGTTTGATCAAAGAAATAATTGGGATAAAATTGAGAGTTTTGCCGAAAAAATAGGTAACAGGGATGACATCTGGTATTGCACCAACATAGAAATTTATGATTATGCTCAGTGCTTCAACAGCTTGCAATTCTCCGTGGATGAAAATATGGTGCATAACCCGACTGCAACGGACGTGTGGATAGCGTCAAATACAACAAAAAAGACAATTGTTGTACCGGCAGGAAAGACGGTCGTTTGTGGATAAGATAAGGCGTATCGTAACAGGCAAGGTATTCAGAGCGGTCGTGATATACTGTATTTTGCTTGTTGCGGTAATGATAATTTGTGACAGACGTTTGCAGACAAGCCATTACACGGTAGAATCGGATAAGATAGAAGGCAGTGCAAGATTAGTACTATTGACGGATACCCATTCCAACTCATACGGCAAAAACGCAAATAAGCTTGTGAGGAAGATAGACGAGCTTTCTCCGGATGCGGTGCTTTTTGGCGGAGATATTTATGATGATGTTCTACCGCGAGAGAATGCGACCGCATTGGTCAGCGCACTTGCGGTAAAGTACCGCTGCTTTTATGTTACGGGTAATCACGAGTATTGGTCAGGAGATGTGGATGTGATAAAAGCGGAGCTTGAGAGCGTCGGCGCAACGGTGCTTGAGGGTGACTGCAGTACAATATGCATAAACGGGCAAAGCATAAATATTTGCGGTGTTGACGATCCTGTTTACGACTACGACAGAATGTACGAGCAGCTAAAGGTGGCAAGCACGGAATCCAATAACGGATATTTTACTGTATTGCTTTCACACAGACCGGAGCTTGCGGACGAGTATTCAAAATACAGCTTCGATCTTGTGCTGGCGGGTCATGCACACGGCGGTCAGGTGAGGGTACCGTACATACTGAACGGGCTGTACGCACCCGATCAGGGCTGGTTTCCAAAATATGCAGGAGGTGAATATGCCTTTGATGACTATACTATGATAGTGAGCAGAGGCCTTGACAGAGAGTCGATAAGGGTACCGAGGGTGTTTAACCGTCCCGAAATTGTCGTGATCGACTTGGTGAGCAGGTAAGCACATGGGGATACGGATACTGAAATAAAATATTGTAACGTACAAATGAGAGAACGGTGTGGAATGCGCTTGTTCTCTTTTTTGTTTCTGCTGACAGAACTAAAAATTCGTTGACAAAATGCGGCACATTGTGATATAATTAACATCATTGAGAATAAAAAATAAGGACTGATGATTATGAGTAAATTTATACAACCGACAGACGGATATAAGTCAACACTTACGATTTACGAGACACAAACAGCAATAGGTTACCTCAAGCGTACGTTTGAAAAAGAGCTTTCTCAGGCATTGAATCTGAAGAGGGTTTCCGCACCTCTTTTTGTTGAGCCAAAAACAGGTCTCAATGATAATCTTAATGGTGTTGAACGCCCTGTAACTTTTGATATAGCTGAAAACGGTGCTGTGGCTGAGG
>CAYOGO010000257.1:0-2209 GCA_964403405.1 uncultured Lachnospiraceae bacterium
CATAAATCCGCCTATAACTATCACAACATCCTTTGGTTCGTACTTCAAAAACTCAACCGCTGGTATTCTGATAAACGCAACCGCAACAAACGCAACCGCCGAAAGCATTGCCAACAGGGTAATTTTTTTTACTTTATTATCCATAAAATGATCTCCTTAATTTACAAAATCGGCATCCGAAAATACGTTGCTTCGGATGCCGACACGGAAATCAATTCTATCCATCGACACATCTTCTCTCATCCGGACTTTACCGTCGGTAACGGAATCTCACCGTATCATGCGTTGACGCTTGCGGACTTTACCGCCGATGGGGACTTACGACATTACTCGTTCACCCTCCCCCGAAGACATATTTCGTTTTGCTTTATAATTTTTACTCTATACAGAGTGTTCCCACATTTCTTATATTGAGCTTTGTAACGCAATCCTTACCGAAAACATTCTCCATTGCGTTCTTATAGCCCTCAAACTCGGACAACGGCAGGAATGTCTGTATCGTTCCCGCAAAGCCGCCGCCGTGAACTCTTGTTGCATACTTCATACCGTTACAATACTCACGTGTCATTGCAAGTGCCAAAGTTACTCCCTGCTCGTTCGGGTTCTTTGTTGTCATGCAATTCTGCAAATATTCCCATGAGCTGTTACCGGATTCATTTACAAATATGAGGAATTCCTCAAACTTGCCGTTTTTGATGCAATCTATCTGTTTTACAACTCTTGCGTTCTCATTTACAAAGTGGATAGCTCTCAAAACAGCCCTATCGCCCAATTTTGCTCTGAGAGAACCGATATTTGCCATAAGCTCCTGCTTTGTAACCTCTCGCATTACATTTTTGCCGAATTCATTTGCAACAGACTTCATCTCTCTGGGAACAGATGCATAATCATCCGTAAGATCCGCATGATTGCCTCCTGTATCTACAACAGCAAGACAGTATCCGAGCTTTGCAAGGTCAAGCTGCACCTGCTCAACAATGGGGGCTTTGGTATCCTTAAAATCTATTGAAATTACACCGCCTACCGCACATGCCGTCTGATCCATAAGACCGCAAGGCTTACCGAAATATACGTTTTCGGCGTACTGACCTATTTTTGCGAGCTCAACGGGTGAGATCTCATTTTCCGCATTGTAAAGGCGTGAGAATATCTTACCTACAAGCACCTCGATGGATGCCGACGAGCTCAAGCCGCTGCCACGCTTTACATCACTTGCAATATATGCGTTAAATCCGCCAACATTATAGCCCATTTCCTTGAATTTTGCGGCAATACCTCTTATCAAAGCACGTGTTGTTTCCTTTTCGGACTCAACAGGCTCTGTTTTTGAAATATCAACATTGAACGGTCTTTTATAGCCTACTGAATGAATGTTGACGATGCTGCCCTTTGTGGGTACAACGACCGCAACGGAATCCAAATTTACACTGCCTGCCATAACGCAACCGTTGTTGTGATCCGTATGATTACCGCTTATTTCTGTTCTGCCCGGTGTAGAAAATAAATAGAATGACTCAGGCTCACCGAACGCCTCTTCAAAAAGCTCATACAGCCCCTTTATTCTTGCCGCAGCACTTTCCTTGTCACTGTATATTTCACCGAAAACAGGTATTTTTTCTATTACATTCAAATCTTCTTTTGTAAACATCTGCAATTACTCCTCATAACCGTTAGGATTTTTTTCCTGCCAATTTGCAAGGTCAACACACATGCGGTTTATATCCCTTGTTGCCACCCAGCCTAAAAGCTCTTTTGCCTTTGTTGCATCTGCATAGCATTCATCAATGTCACCGGGACGTCTTGCAACTATCTTATAGTTTACCTTTTTACCTGATGCTTTTTCGTACGCCTTTACAACATCAAGTACAGAATAACCGTTACCCGTACCTATATTGAAATAATCGATACCCTTTACCATAACAGTTCTGTCAAGTGCCTTGAGGTGTGCGATAGCAAGGTCAACAACATGTATGTAGTCTCTCACGCCCGTACCGTCATGCGTTGCATAATCATTTCCGTAGACAGAAAGACACTCACGCTTTCCTGCCGCAACCTGTGCAACATACGGCAACAGATTGTTGGGAATTCCGTTTGGAGATTCACCTATAAGACCGCTCTCATGTGCACCTATCGGATTAAAATATCTGAGTATGGAAACGCTCCAATCCTTATCCGCAACCGTAATATCCTTGAGTATTCTCTCTATCTC
>CAYOGO010000258.1:0-2205 GCA_964403405.1 uncultured Lachnospiraceae bacterium
CGCGATTTCCACCTTGGCAAGGTGGCACTCTACCACTGAGTCACTCCCGCATTAATGTAATGGATGGTGCGGATGAAGAGACTCGAACTCCCACGCGAACAGTAGATCCTAAGTCTACCGCGTCTACCAATTCCGCCACACCCGCATGAAAAACTGGCTGGGGTGGCAGGACTCGGACCTGCGGAATGCGAGAGTCAAAGTCTCGTGCCTTACCACTTGGCTACACCCCAACAAAAAATGGGGTGAGTAATGGGATTCGAACCCATGACCTCCAGGGCCACAACCTGGCGCTCTAACCAACTGAGCCATACCCACCACATAATTGGCGTGCCTGGAGGGATTCGAACCCCCGACCCACGGCTTAGAAGGCCGTTGCTCTATCCAGCTGAGCTACAAGCACATATTTTTTTTATTGGAGCGGGTGATGGGAATCGAACCCACACGACCAGCTTGGAAGGCTGGGATTCTAGCCGTTGAACTACACCCGCATTCGTTTCTTCATCGCTTGAAGACTATTATATTATACATCAAAAAGCATGTTTTGTCAATACCTTTTTTCAATTTTCAATAACAAAATCTTTAACGATTTCAAAACTCCGTACCCTCAAGTACCTGCATATTATACTTCAATTTACAATTTTTGTCAAGGGCTTTTTTGAAAAAACATGATGAAACTTTTCCATCACTACGTATTCCCCACAGAAAACGAAACAGTACATCAACCGGAAAGCCGACCGTAAATGCTTTTATGCTCCGCTTTAATCATGAGCATTAAAAATGGCGTTTGATGTTACAGATCGATATTTATCTTGTAATTATCTTCAATAAGTACATAATTTACATTGTGCTTTTGTGCAAAAGACAGCATCTTTGCATTGTCGGTAAGCATGCGCTCCAATGTACAGCACTCATCACCCAAACGACTCTCTATGACACTTGCGTATTTCTTTATGTCGGAAAAATGTTCCTTGATATACCCTTCACTCATAACAAGGCAGAAGTACCTTATGCTCTCAAGATATTCATCATCAAAATCATCCTGCCAATCAAACGGAATATAGCATCCTTCAACGATCAAATCCTGCTTATTCTCAATGACGGTCTTTATAATCTCACAAACGATCGGCCACAGGTATTCTGTCAGAGCATTATCGTCACTCATTGGTGTGAGAGATGTGTTTCCGCTGCGGATCAGCCCCATCTTCAGATGGTCAATGGACAAATACGGATATTTATACTTTTCAAGTAATTTTTGAGCAAGTGCCGTTTTACCCGTATGGGATGCACCCGTAATTAAAATAATCATTATCTCACCTGCAATTCTTATATACTAAAATACAAAATCAGCAGAAAGAAATGTCCCCCTGCTGTTTTTTTCGTAGATTATTATGAGATTTCTTGAAAAGCTGCCCTCTATATATCATATCTTCAATGCCTTCTCAACGGGAACGGAACATACGATTCCCTTTGCCTTTGTCATGAGACCAAATTCCTTATTTACAGCTTCCATAATCTGTGCCGCAGTATTTTCAGGTGCAAGTATCGCAATTATCTCTTTGTCCTCGCTGATCTCATCTGCATTGCCGAGGTCTTCAAATTTTTCCTCGCCTGCAAGCCTTGCTCTGAGGACCGTACCACCCGTTGAGCCTGCTTTTTTTGCAGTCTGCATTACCTCATCGGAATACCCTTGATTTACGGTTATAAAGATTACAAAATGCTTATATTCGTTCTTCATTTCTGTTTCATTCCCTTTCTCTGTATTATTTTTATCGGCTCTCGAAATGAGCTCGGATGTCAGTCTGTTTACCGCAGAAAACGGTATCAGCATCATTATGCCGCCAAACTTTGCGGTAGTATCCAAGCTTTTGCTGTACTCGTTTATAAAATCCTCTGCTGTCTTTTTGGTTGCAAGGCTTATAACAACATCCTTGTCATTACTGCCCAAACCCAATATATCCATCATTTCCGAGGATGCTGTGCCGTAACCGACGCTCTGCATGTGATACTTTATATTTTTGCCGTTAAGCATCGAAATATATGCCTTACCCTTACCTCTGCCGAGTATGGACATCATCATAACTATTCTTTTGGAATCGGTTTCACGCATGATCATACCTCCTCATAATATACAATATCATCCTCAATCTGAAGAAGCTCGCTCTGTGCCTTTCTGATCGACTTACTGCGTTTAACTCTGCTTACAAG
>CAYOGO010000259.1:0-2196 GCA_964403405.1 uncultured Lachnospiraceae bacterium
AATGGTCCTATTCTGTATCCTGATGACTTGATAACGTCATCTATTCTGCTTACATACCAAAGGTAACCATCCTCATCCTTCCATGCAACATCGCCAGTGTGATACAAGCCGTCATGCCAAGCCTCCTTTGTTTTTTCCTCATCCATATAGTATCCGTTAAACAGACCGCATGGCTTTTTCTTGTCGGTCCTTATTACGATCTCGCCGTTTTCTCCTATTCCAACGGAATTACCGTCTGCATCGACAATATCCATATCATACAAGGGAACCATCTTGCCCATAGCACCCGGACGAGGTGTAGTGCCTCTGAGAGTTGCTATCGTGAGCGTTGTTTCCGTCTGACCGAAGCCCTCATGTATCTGCAGACCCGTTGCCTTTTCAAACTGATAGAACACCTCCGGATTAAGTGCCTCTCCTGCCGTTGTTGCATGCTTTATTGAGCTGAGATCATATTTTGAAAGATCCTCTTTTATGAACATACGGTACATTGTCGGCGGTGCACAGAATGTCGTGATGTTGTATTTTGCAAACATAGGCAGTATATCTGCCGCGTTAAAGCGTTCAAAATCATAAACAAAAACAGCACCCTCGCACATCCACTGTCCGTAAAGCTTACCCCAGAGAGCCTTACCCAGCCCGTATCCGATATTGTAAAGTGCAGGCCGTCTCTTTCAACACAATGCCAATACTTAGCAGTGATAAAATGTCCAAGCGCATATTTATAGCTATGAGCCGCAATTTTAGGATAGCCCGTTGTGCCTGAAGTAAAGAACATTATCATGTTATCATCGCCGCACGCCGTGTCATCACTGCGTTCAAACCTTCCGGAGAACAACGTGTATTCTTCATCAAAGCTTCTCCATCCCTCACGTTTGCCGTTAACTATCATCTTCAATTCAACATTGGGACATCTTTCACATGCAAGGTCTACCTGATGTGCAGTGTCGCCGTCCGCTGTACAAACTATCGCCTTTACGACTGCAGCGTTGAATCTATACTCAAAATCATGCACAAGCAGCTGATTTGTTGCAGGTATTGCAACAGCACCAAGCTTATGAAGCGCAAGTATCGATACCCAGAACTGATAATGTCTCTTTAATACAAGCATTACCTTGTCACCCTTTTTGATTCCGAGGGATTTGAAGTAGTTTGCACATTGTGCGGATGCACGCTTTATATCCTTGAATGTATAGCAGTGCTCTGTCTTATCATTTGAAACGTGGATCATTGCAAGTTTATCCGGATACTTATCCGCCACCGCATCAACGCAGTCAAATGCAAAATTGAACTTATCCTCATTTTCAAATGAGATGCTCTGCAATGCGCCGTTTTCGTCCTCCTTACAGTGAACAAACTTTTCCACGAGGAGACTCTCACCCCTGCCTGCTGACATTATCGTGCTGTGAATCTCCGTCTCGTTCATATTTTCCTCTCCCGAAACAACTACTGCACAGAAAACACAGTCCTTTCCGTCAACGGCAATCATACCATGAGGTGTGCCGCTGTCGTAGTATATACTGTCACCTTCATTGAGTACAACGGAATGATTACCTACCTGAACCTTAAGGCTTCCGCTCAATACAAGGTCAAACTCCTGTCCGCTGTGAGTTGTCGTGTGGATGGGCTTGTTTTGCAGCTGCTCAGAGTATTCATAACGCACCCAATAAGGCTCGGAAAGCTTATTTCTGAAAAGCGGTGCAAGATTGCTTATCTCTATACCGTCCTCCTTTGCAGTAAGCTGACCCTCGCCCTTTCTTGTTACCGTATATGAGGAAAGTTTTGCACTTTGTCCCTCAAGCAGGTCCGTCAGTTCAATATCAAATACATTGGCACACTTATAAATAAACGTAAATGGCAGATCAAGCTCTGCATCTTCAAATTTCAAGTATTCTTCTTCTGTAACGTCGGTCTTTTCAGCCATTTCGTTCGTTGTGAAGCCCATTATGCTTCTCATTTCCTTTATTCTGGCTGCAACCTCTTCCAATCTGTTAAGGGTATTGTCCCTTGCCATAACTTTTTCCTCCCAAATTCTTAATTTTGAAATAAAAAAAGCTCGTCCCAAAGAAAACCTTTGAGACGAGCTATAATTCAATTATATACCCGCGGTACCACTCAAATTGCACGAAAATTCATGCCCCTTTCGGACTCCATCAAGCCCTATGCACTTACGCAGCATTCTCGGAGGACGTCTACTCG
>CAYOGO010000260.1:0-2193 GCA_964403405.1 uncultured Lachnospiraceae bacterium
GATATAAACAGAAACGAATATGATCAGGAGGTCTATTCCTAAATATGAACAATATTTTGTATGAGAGAAAGCCTGCATCACGCTGGCTTGAAGCATATCCGTTGGGAAATGGACATATTGGAGCAATGATCTATGGTGATACGGTAAACGATATCGTAAAGCTTAATGATGACACTCTGTACAGCGGAAGGCATGAGTCTGCAGATGTAAACGGTGCAGAACATATTGATGAGATAAGAAAACTTATTTTTGAAAACAAGAACAAGGAAGCTTATCAGGCTTGCCATGAATACTTGTTGGGCGATCCTTTGTTCGTTCGTTCGTATCAGGAGGTCGCAAACCTCATGATAAAGAACGATTCACAGGGTAATGTTGAAAATTACAAGCGTGAGCTTGATATGAGGACGGGTATTGCAACCGTAAGCTATACCGAGGACGGCGTTAATGTAAAGAGGGAGTACTTTATTTCTTTTGAGCGCGATGTGATGCTCATTAAAATAAAGGCTGATAAGCAGATACTGAAATGCTCCGTAAGTCTTCAAAGGGACCGTGACTGCTCGGTAAAGAGCATAGGTGACTGCATCGTTCTTAATGGTCAGCTGGTGGACATTCCGACACCACTCAGAGGTGAGTTCGGTGCGGATATGCGTTTTGCGGCGGCAGTAAAGGTATTTACGGACGGCAAG
This sequence comes from uncultured Lachnospiraceae bacterium, assembly GCA_964403405.1. Taxonomy (GTDB): domain Bacteria; phylum Bacillota; class Clostridia; order HGM11327; family HGM11327; genus SIG351. The sequence continues at coordinate 687 of CAYOGO010000260.1, forward strand.
ACGGACGACTGCCAGGAGCGTGGCGGCGAGGGCGGATTTGATATGCCGGCGTTCGGCAAGCTTTCCGATACGGTGAAGGTTACTGATGCATCCGAAATAACGATAGTTTACACGTCAAAAACGGATTACAATTACGAGACATTGAGCTTTGATCGCAGCATAGAGCCGCTCAATGAGGCTTGGAAAAGGGTAAACGATTTTGATGCTGCAGAGTATTGCAATGTGCGTAAGAACAATATAGATCTCGTATCAAATTATTTTGACCGTGTTGAATTGAATATTTCAAAGAATGCCGACGATGAGCCCGTAACTGAGCTACTTGCAAGGGCAAGGAGTACCGGCGAGAGTATGGACAGTCTTGTTGAAAAGGTGTTCAATCTCGGCAGATACATGCTGATAACGTCATCAATGAAGCCGGGAACATTGCCTGCAAATCTTCAGGGTATATGGGGCGAGGGCTACCAGATGCCGTGGGATGCTGATTTCCACACCAATATAAACCTTCAGATGAATTATTGGCCGGCTCACAGCTGTAATCTTGCCGAAGCGGCGGAAAGCCTTAACGATTTTCTTGAAAAGCTTACTGCTCCGGGTGCTGTTACCGCAAAAAAGACATATAATGCCGGCGGATGGACATTACATCACCTTGTGGATGCATTCGGAAAAACAAGCATGCATGACGGCGTATGGGGTGCAACACCCTTGAGCGGTCCGTGGCTTGCACGGCATGTATGGGATCATTATGAATTTACGGGTGACATTGATTACCTCAGGGATCACGCGTATGCGATAATCGAGGGGGCATGCAGATTCTTGCTTGACTACATGGTAGAGGATGAGCAGGGCAGGCTTGTAACATCGCCGAGTGCATCACCGGAGAATCAGTTCATGCTCAATGGTGAGCCTACATTCCTTACGTATTCATCTACCATGGATGTAGAGATCACACTTGATATATTTGACAAGATGAGGTCTGCGGCAAGAATATTGGGCAGAGAGGACGACACCATAATCGACGAGATAAACAGGGCGATCCCAAAGCTGCCTAAGATAAAGATATCACCGAAATACGGCAATATTTGCGAATGGATAGAGGATTATGAGGAAACGGAGATAGGTCACAGACATGTTTCCCATCTTTATGGACTGTATCCTGCCGATGTTATAACAAAGTACGACAGTGAGCTGTTTGAGGCGGCAAGAAAAACAATAGAAAGACGTCTTTCTCACGGCGGCGCAGCAACAGGCTGGTCAAGAGCGTGGACGATACTGTTCTTTGCGAGATTGATGGACGGCGAGGCATCATATCACCATGTATGTTCGTTTATAAAGAAATGCTGTGAGGATAATCTCTTTGATATGCATCCTCCGTTCCAGATAGACGGAAACTTCGGCTTTACGGCAGGTATTGCGGAAATGCTCCTGCAGAGTCATGACGGTGTTGCGGGCGAGAGAATAATATCATTGCTGCCGGCATTGCCCGAAAATTGGAAGGAAGGCTCGGTAA
>CAYOGO010000261.1:0-2187 GCA_964403405.1 uncultured Lachnospiraceae bacterium
ATACAGTTTCATATTGTATTCCTCCTGAATTGATTTGGATGGAGGTACGAAAAAACGCCCTCCGTCCTGCTCGGACAGAGGGCGTAAAAACTACGCGGTACCACCTCTGGTTCAGTACGCCCTCACGGACATACCCTCACGGTGTCTGACAACACCTCTCGCTGTGTCGGGCGACCCCGTCCTCCCCTACTGCGATTTCAGGCAGGCCACTCCGGGAGGTATTTCAGCGTGCCATCTTACTGCCTCGCACCAACCGGCAGCTCTCTGAAAAATGGGGATACACTTACTTCATCCCATCACAGTGTTATGTCGATATCCTAGCAAAAGCAGCCGGATTTGTCAAGCATTATTTTGCAGGCCCGTACGGGCAATCTGTAGCATTACAGTTTTTCGAAAAAACATTCCTTTCTCTTCTTTTCACAAAAACCCTTACCTTAACTACGAACGCCCTGTTCGCAAGCTAAACGGAAAGCCACCAGTCCTGTTCCGAACAGAGCTGGTGGCTTAGATCAATTTGTGTCTACTAACGATTGACTGCTTCAGCATTCTTTTTCGGCACACGTTTTTTCTTACAAAGTCGTTTCAACGACCGAAAATGCACCAAAGTGCAAAAGCTTTCCTGTCTGAACGGGCACCGGACGGTGAAAAATTGGCCCATCCACCACAATGGTATGGTACTCCCCGTTTTCGCCGCAGGCATCCACGCCATGGCGCTCCATTGTCGCCACAGCAGCTTCATCCAAATAGGTTCCCAGCAGGGATTCCGGCAAAAGCGTATTGCGCACCGTCTTAATCAGGCAGCGGTAGCCCAGCCGGAGCAGCTCGTGAACATTTTCCCTTCTGTCATGGTGCCACAGGGGAAATACGGCTTCCAGCCCCGCGTTTTCGCACCTCAGGGTACTCCAGGCCCGGTTTTCCTCAAGATCAATGTCCCCAAAGCAGGCCGCACTGGCCCCAAGGCGGGCAGCCCTTCGCAGCCCCTCCTCCATTGCCAGGTGATAGTTTTCTCCGGCGCAGGGCATAATAAAAATCGGAAGTCCCAGGGCCTCGGCACAGCTGCGCAGCAGCTTTTCATCGGTTCCGTGGAAAAAAGAGTGCCCATCTGCCTCATTGACCACGGTTACCAGCGCCACCGCCTCATGGCCCTGGGCCAGCAGGGTATGCAGTGCCAGAACGCTGTCCTTGCCGCCGCTGAATGACATCACAAAACGCATATCATTTCCCTCCCGAAGCCCGGGTCAAGTGGAAGCGGAGTCGATGCTTTCACGAAAAACGAAAAAGCGGTCGTACAGATACTCCGTAACGAAATTTACCACCATGGTCAGCACCAGCACCAGATACTCGTTCCAGCCCAGCGCCTCCCCGGTGAGAACTGCCGTCCACCAGGTGGACAGAGGCGTAAAGACCAGATAGAACCCCGCCACCTTTGCCATAGCCACCGGGACATTGCTGGCAGAGTGGAATGTAAATCTGCGATTCAGGGTGAAGTTCCACAGGACGGACATAATCAGGGCCGTCAGGTAAGATACCCAGTGGGTAATATGCAGCAGCTCCTCCATGAGGGTAAAGACAGCCACCTGAATAACCCCCGCACTGATGGAAAACAGCACAAATTTTCCGGTTCGGATCAGTTCCTTTTTCTTTTCCATACTCATTCCTCATTTTCCAAAACCTGTACCACATCCTCCATGGTTTTCCCAATGGAATAGTGGTATACATTGTCTCTGGACGGCTCCATCCCCCGCATCAGCCCACGCTCCATGTACACCGCATAGGTGCGGAACAGAATTGGGGTCAGCATCCCGTTTTGCACCACCATCTGATGCAGGTTATAGTAGTTGCCGCTGTTTTCCAAGGCGTTCAGGCACAGCTGATACAGCTCTGCGTTGCTCATGCCGCCCCAGCTGATATACCCATAGGGATGGAAAAATTCCGATAAGTCCATATTTGCCGAAAGCTGGGTCTGCCCCAGGTACAGGTCATAATTCCCGGCATACACGCTGTTCTGGAAGAAGTTGGTGGAAAGCTCCAGCTTCTCCACCACCAGGCCGCACTGGGTCAGCATATCCGCAATCTGATAGCCTGTTTCCAGACGGGTGGAGTCACTTTTGTTCAACAGCAGCGTCACGGTTTTCCCGGCAAGCCCCGCCCCCTCCAGCGCCTGCTTCAGCCGCTCGGGCTGATAGG
>CAYOGO010000262.1:0-2185 GCA_964403405.1 uncultured Lachnospiraceae bacterium
ATAATTTACAGCAGGAGGATGTTTTTCCTGCTGTTTTTTTATAAAGTATTGAAATTTATAAAAAAGTATTGTATAATTACAGCAATATCTATTTGTGTAATCTGTGCGTGAGGCAAGCCCCTCTGTGCACGCTTTGCAACGGAAAGGAATATTATGTTAAAAAGAATTTTGGCATTGATAATGTCACTTGTGATCATTGTCGGTGTGTGTGCTTGTGCACCGACATCGACAGAGACACCGCAGCCGAGTGCGAGTGCATCGGCACAACCGACGCCTACACCGACTCCTTCGATCAAGGCAGACCTCACCATTTCGGATTTTAATATCATTTACCCGTCTGATGAGGATACAATGTTTGCCGAGGGCTGTGCAACGGACATAAGCACGAGCATATTCAGCACTGCATCCGTATTCAGTACTGTTTACGGTGACGATATCGAAAATGATAATCCGTACGAGATATTGGTTGGAAATACATTAAGACAGGAGTCACAATCCGTTGATGCGGATGATAAGCTCAGCTATCTTGATTATGTCGTTAAATTCGTAGGTACAAAGATTGTTATAAAGGGTGGATCCGACGATGCGTTGGCAAATGCTGTCGAGTATTTCAAGACCAATTACGTAAATGAGAGCATTGCAACGGTAGACGGCTTCAAAGGGGTCACCGAGCTCGATTACAGGTATGACTATGAACCGAGCATAGGTAAGTTTACAATAAACGGCGAGGATATTTCAAGCTTTAAGGTGGTATCAAGGCTTGACAGGACGACCGTAAACAATATAATAGCTGATATTCTTGCCGCAACGGGCGTAAAGCTTTCAAAGGGCACGGAAAAGAACGAAAGTGAGTTTGAAATACTCATAGGCGAGTGTGATCGCGACGAGTACAGACAGGTGCAGGACAGCCTTAAGGAGTACGACTATGCTGTTGAGGTGGTAAATAACAAGCTTGTTATCACAGGCATGACGGATTCCGATTTTAATGTTGCACTAGATAAATTTTTGAATGGATATTTGAATATGAAGACTGAAGAATTTGATTTGAATAAGGATAATGATATTCACTATGTTGACGTGTATGAGGAAAGAATTATAACGGTTGACGGAATTACATTGCGTGACCCGTGCGTTTTGCTTCATGATGGCGTATATTATATGTACGGCACATGGTGGCAGTGCTTTAAGAACACGACTGGCAACCTTGAGAGCGGCTGGGAAAGAATGCCGAATGCGGTAGTATGGCCGGAGGAAGCGATAAACGATTATTGGGCACCCGAGGTACACGAGTATAAGGGTAAGTTCTATATGTTCACAACATATCGTTCATCGAAAAACGATCAGCGTGGCAGCGTTATATTCCGTGCAGACTCACCGGAGGGCCCGTTTGTGCAGATAACGGACGGACATATTACACCTTCAGATCGTAACTGTATAGATGCGACGCTTTATGTGGACAAGGACGGACAACCATGGATGGTATTTGTACTTGAATGGGTAGACTATGGTATGGGCGGAATGGCTTGTGCCAAGCTTTCAGACGATCTTACACACTTGATATCGGAGCCTGTGGAGCTTTTTGATGCTGATGCGCCTGCATGGACATCACATTGTATTACCGATGGTCCGTGGCTGTATACATGTGAGGACGGCACTCTCCTTATGATATGGTCTAACTTTACTGATTCGGGAGTATATTCAGTAGGTATTGCCCGCAGTACAACAGGGCTTATATCAGGTCCTTGGACACAGGACGATGAGGTGCTTTTCCCCGTAACTCATCACAGAAAATATGATGGTGGTCACGGAATGCTGTTCTATGATATTGACGGTAATATGTGGATGTCTATTCATTCACCGAATTCTAAGGTCGGAGACCGCTCGGAAACGCCCGTGTTCATACCCATCCGTGAGGAAAACGGAACGCTGGTGTTCGACGACAGAGAAAGATAAAAACAAAACGTCCAAGATCAAATAATGTGCCCTCTGTCTACTTGACAGGGGGCACATTAAACCTTGAACATTTTTTTGTGATTTTCAATCAGAACATTGAATCTTCAGTTTCCGTAGGTACATCGAGCTTGAAATTGAACTTCACTTCAAGATCAGCAAACAATTTTTGCAATATATTGTTTGCAACCGGGATCACATCGATGGAATTAACATATGCAATGATGTCCTGAAT
>CAYOGO010000263.1:0-2176 GCA_964403405.1 uncultured Lachnospiraceae bacterium
TAATAGAACAAACAAGTAAGGGTGAAAGGCAATACGATATTTTTTCACGTTTGCTAATGGAGAGAATAATTTTTATAAGCGGCGAGATAACCACGGAAATGGCGGATCTTGTTGTTGCGCAGCTGCTCTTTCTTGAGGCAGATAATGTCGATAAGGATATCACGGTGTATATAAACAGTCCTGGAGGATCTGTAACGGCAGGTATGGCTATTTATGACACAATGCAGTACATCAAGTGCGACATATCGACCATTTGCGTTGGTATGGCGGCATCAATGGGTGCTTTCCTTTTGGCTGCAGGCACAAAGGGCAAGCGCTTTGCACTTCCTCACAGTGACATAATGATACATCAACCCCTTGTGAACGGTCTTGGTGGTCAGGCGTCCGATGTTATGATTCATGCAGAAAATCTAATAAAGACAAAGCAGACCCTCAATGAATTGCTTGCACAGATGACGGGCAGAACACTTGACGAGATCGAACGTGACACCGACAGAGATAATTTTATGACAGCACAACAGGCGGCAGCTTACGGTCTTATAGACGAAGTTGTTAAGAATAAGCGGTAATTGAGAGGTAAATAGTTTATTATATGGCTAATTACGATGAAAGACTTTTTGCACAGTGCTCATTTTGCGGTGCCACATCTGACGAGGTAAATCAGATGATAGCAGGTACGGGAGTTCATATATGCGACAGATGTGTGCGCGAGTGTATGAAGATCATATCTGCCGAGGAGGAAGAAGAAAACAGTGTTTTTGATACGGATTTCCCCACTCCGCGTGAAATGTACGATTATCTCAATCAGTATGTAATAGGGCAGGAGACAGCAAAGAAATATTTGTCCGTTGCGGTGTATAACCACTATAAGCGATTGAATAATAATATGTCCGCGGATAAAAATTCAGAATTTGAGATACAAAAGAGCAATGTGCTTTTGCTTGGTCCGACAGGTACGGGTAAAACATATCTTATACAGAATCTTGCAAAGTTTATGAATGTTCCGTTTGCAATGGCGGACGCAACAGCTCTTACTGAGGCAGGCTATGTTGGTGAGGATGTTGAAAACATACTCTTAAAGCTTATACAGGCAGCTGATTACGATATGGAAAGAGCGGAGCGTGGCATAATTTATATAGACGAGATAGATAAAATATGCAAAAAGCAGGAGAATGTCTCCATAACGAGGGATGTGTCCGGTGAGGGAGTTCAGCAGGCGTTGCTCAAGATAATGGAGGGTACTATTGCAAATGTTCCTCCGCAAGGCGGCAGAAAGCATCCTCAGCAGGAGTGCATACAGATAGATACAACAAATATCCTTTTTGTGTGCGGAGGTGCTTTTGCGGGAATAGAGAATACCATAAAGGCAAGATCCACAAAGCACGGAATGGGATTTAATTCCGACGTACAAAGTAAGGCAGAAAGGCGAATTGGCGATATTCTTGCCGATGTTGAGCCTCAGGATCTCATAAAATACGGTCTTATCCCGGAATTTGTGGGAAGATTGCCGATAGTTGTCACATTGCATGACCTCACGGAGGATCACCTTGTGCGTATACTTACCGAGCCCAAAAACTCAATAGTAAAGCAGTACAAGAGAATGTTTGAAATGGACGGCATTGAGCTTGAAATACCCGAAAAAACATTGCGTGCGATCGCAAAGGAAGCAATAAAGCGTAATACGGGCGCAAGAGGCTTGAGATCCATAATGGAGGATATCCTGATAGATGCGATGTTTGATCTTCCGTCACGCCACGATGTTAAAAAATGCATTGTGGATGAGGAGTGCCTCACTCAGGGCAAAAAGCCCACAATGGTGCTGTATGATGATGCGGCAATGATACCGCCTGCATTGAATTGATACTATGGCAAAACAAAGGACCGCACTTTGCATACGTAAAGTGCGGTCTTTCTAGAATTTTTTTAAAAAAGTGCTTTTATACCACTTGACAAAACAAAAGATCCGTTGTATAATATGCACATCAAACAAATTGAATATCATTAAAGGCAATGACGAAGACGGAAGAGTTCAAACGTTTCACAGAGAGTCGGCGGTGGTGTAAAGCCGGTAAACAATGTCTCATATTCCAATCACTTCTGAGCTGGGGATCCGAAAGAATACGAGTAGACGTCCTCCGAGAATGCTGCGTAAGTGCATAGGGCTTGATGGAGTCCG
>CAYOGO010000264.1:0-2161 GCA_964403405.1 uncultured Lachnospiraceae bacterium
TCGGTGCAATACTCAAGACATATTATGCAGAGAAGAACGGAATCGATCCCAAGGACATGTTTGTTGTTTCCATAATGCCTTGTACTGCAAAGAAGGCAGAGAAGGAAAGAGAACAGCTCATGACAAACGGCTTGAAGGACGTTGATGCTGTTCTCACAACAAGAGAGCTCGGTAAGCTCATAAAGAGATCAGGTATCAACTTCACAAGACTTCCCGATGAAGAATTTGATAATGACATCGTAATCGATCCCAAGGACATGTTTGTTGTTTCCATAATGCCTTGTACTGCAAAGAAGGCAGAGAAGGAAAGAGAACAGCTCATGACAAACGGCTTGAAGGACGTTGATGCTGTTCTCACAACAAGAGAGCTCGGTAAGCTCATAAAGAGATCAGGTATCAACTTCACAAGACTTCCCGATGAAGAATTTGATAATGACATCGTTGGTGATTACACAGGCGCAGGCGTTATTTTCGGCGTTACGGGCGGTGTTATGGAAGCTGCTCTCAGAACTGCTTACTACACGCTCATGGGCAAGGAGCACGAAATGATAAAGTTTGAGGCTGTAAGAGGCTTCGACGGCATCAAGGAAGCATCCCTTGACCTCAACGGTATGACAGTAAATGTTGCAGTTGCTCACGGCATGAAGAATGCAAAGGTACTCCTTGATGAGATCAAGGCAGGAACGAGCAAGTATCATTTCATAGAGATTATGGGATGTCCGGGTGGATGTATAGCAGGCGGCGGTCAGCCGTATGTTAAGCCTTGCTTCCTGCCGAACGAGGATGATGATATTCTTGATACATTCAAGGAAAAGCGTGCAGCTGCACTCTATTCAGAAGATGAAAGACAGGCTGTAAGACAGTCACACAACAATCCTCAGATCAAGCAGCTGTATGATGAATTCCTCGAAAAGCCGAATTCTCATAAGGCTCATAAATTGCTCCATACAACGTATGCTGCAAAGGAAAGCTTCCCGAAGAAGTGATTTTTTTGAAAAAGGATCCTATGAAACGGATCTCTGATAATTGTGTTTATAATTTTCAGCAGGTGGTATTTTCCTCCTGCTGTTTTTTTATGCTATTGGTAGAAAAGGTATGTGTAAGCATTGCTCAGGGTATCGCAAATACATAAATTGACCCGTACATGAATAAAAAAATCCCGACAGACATCAGATGATCTGTCGGGATAGCTTTTGCTCTATGTAATTGACTCACTGAGCGGTATCGATATTTTTTGCGAATTGAAATTGTTTATATATAATATAATACCCTGCTTTAATGCCTTGAGTTGTGTCTGAAGATAAAATTCATCTTCAAAAAGAGCAAAATGAACGCAGGCACGGATAAAAATAAATATTAACGGTGTTGTAATGTCATGTGGTATGCCGATCTTGTGTTCAAGCAATTTTGCGTACTCTGTATATCTCTTGTTTACGCCCTCAAAAAATTTTTTGCCGTATTCAAAATATTTGGGATGCGTGTACACCTGATACATAAGGCGGTATCTTTTGCCGTGCATTTTTGCGGTCCAATACGGAATTTCGTCAATAAAGCGTGCAAGATCATCTGTACTCACAGGTGCCTTTTCCAAAAAATCAAACTCGACCTTGCTCATGCAGTGCTCGGTAGATTGAATTATCAGATCATCCAGATCTTCAAAATATGTGTACAATGTGGCTGAATTACAACCGCAGTGCTGTGCTAACGCACGTATACCCACACCATGTAACCCGTTTTCTGCAAAACACTCAAAGCATTTTTCCATGAGCTCGATTTTTTTGCTCAAATATTGTTCTTCATTGCGGATACGCATGTTATTACCTTTCTTAAATTGAGTTTTACCTGAAATAAAATAAAAGTGCGTTAACGCTTTACTTCAGTAGTTATACCACAAATAAAAATGCTTGCTTGCAAGGGCATTTTTGCGACATGATTCAATGCAGCGGACATGTACGACTGTACAGCAAACAGTAGTTTGAAAAAACGTTTATATTTTTGTCTGCGTACATTTTACCATAATGAGTTGCGTTATCCGCAACTCTACCTTGATCGGTTCAATAATTGCATCAGAGCAAACGAAGTTTGTTCATTACTCGCAATTATTAAAACACAAATTGCTCTCCCAAAAAGCTTCGCTTTTTTCGCAATTTATGTTGAAATA
>CAYOGO010000265.1:0-2159 GCA_964403405.1 uncultured Lachnospiraceae bacterium
CTCAACGGAAGAACTATTACGTATGGCAACAAAAAAGGATGTTGATGCACAGGCTGCACTTGCATACCGTCTTGCCGATGAGCAGGGTGACGAAGAGGACCTTGTATCGGCGGTAGAATGGGGCGAAAAGGCATATGCAAGAGGACGACACGATGTTGCCCCGCTGCTTGCAAGACTGTATTTCAACGGTGAAGGCGTGCAACACGATATGGTAAAGGCGTTCAGTTATTGTAATGAAAGCAAGGACGACATAGAGTGTCTCTGCATCCTGGCGAATGAATTCTATTCTGGCAAGAACGGTATTGAAAAAAATGATGATAATGCATTTGCTTGTATATCCCGTGCATTGAGCATTTGCGACAATGTTGATCCACTCTTGGGCAGAATATTATATTACATGGGCAATATGTACCTTTACGGATGCGGAGTTAAAGCTGATGTTGAGGAGGCAATAAATTATTATTTGAGCTCTGCATCAAAAGGTTTTTCGTCGGCATATATTGCTCTTGCCGAGTGCTACAAAAAGAAAAACGATCCCCGCAAAGTAGAATTTTACGCGGAAAAAGCATTTTTGTGTGCTGATGACAGTATAGTGCAGGACGCAATGAATGAGTATAAGGATGCGACAAGGCTTATTGCGGTAGAGCTTGAAATCACACCGTGCAAGCTTGGCGAGGCTGCAGGTGCTTATGATGGTGAAATACATACGGCAATGGAAAGCTTTGATAATAAGGCGGCAGATCCGCGTAAATTTGAGGACGAGGCAAACCGACTCACAAGGAATGCACAGACCTTTGATAGAATAGGTAACCTCAAAAAGGTATATCCTGCATATGAGCGTCTTGCAAATGAGTATCCGCACGATTTCAGGGGCTGGTACAATATGGCGAGGGTGTTTACAAATGATTTTGCGGTATATTCCATATTTTCAGTTGATGGATACGGCAAGCTTGATTGCTCCGAGTATTATGAGAACATGATTTATGCACAGCGTACCATCGAGCAGAATTGCGAAAATGAGCTTCTCAAAATATGCGATGATTATAAAAACGGATGTGTGAGCTTATCCATTCATGAATTGAAGAATGATCTCTATGCGATGTTCGCAGGTGATGATTGTGCGGATAAGATCGCAGAATATGCGAGAAAATTTGAAAGTAAAATAACATATCTGTACAATAACAGACCCTGTAACACAACAGCCTTGGCACTTCATGTTTTGCTAAATGTGCTTAATAATGACAATATAAAAAAATACAACGAAAAGGTAAGACAACACAATCAAAAGCTTGATGAAAAAGTGGAAGGTGCCGTAAACGACTACATTATTGAGCTTGCACAGAAGCTGAAGATCGAAAATCCAAAGGATTATGCAAGCAATGCAGAGGCAATGCAAGCGATAGGGACCGATAAGGAAGCTCAGGAGGATATACTGAATTACAGAAATTCACAAAAGGCAATGCTGGAGTATTATTCGGAGATAACAGCACTGACTGTTTGTGACGTGTACGATGAGGATAAATTCGGAGAGGACAGACCGTATAAGGGCTATCAACCGCATAACGAATGCGAATATGATGATGATTTTGTTGATTTTGCCGTTGCACTTGCGGAAAAATGCTCTATACAGATGCGTGGATACAAAGCATTCTATTCTCCTGAAGGAATAAAGAAATGTGAAGCGTATATCGCATCGGAAAATGTCAATGACGCAATAAGACTTGATTATTTCAATAGAGCGTCGTCCTTGAAACAGAAGTATACGGATATGCAGCCTGACAAGTCAAGAGCGTTTGAGGAGCTTGCGGAAATAATGTCAGAATATACCGAAGCATATTCAGCGTATGAAAGGTCAAATGGATCCAACGTATTCAAGCAGGTCTTTAAGGGTAAGGAGTTGAAGGAAAGTAAGGAGGGAACAAAGGAAGCATATGATGCAGCCTTTGTTAAGCTGGATGACATAAAGAACAAAATAATTGCAGGCTCAAGGAATGAGATCAACGCACTCAATAATGAATTTGTAAGCAGGTATACACAGCTTGATATGAGTGAGTTCTTATATGCGGAGGATTCCTTCATAGGTATCATAATCGGAAAATTTGAAAAACTGAAGAATAATAAAGTATGAGTAAAAGCGTATTGATCACAGGCGGAACGAG
>CAYOGO010000266.1:0-2156 GCA_964403405.1 uncultured Lachnospiraceae bacterium
ATCTTGAAGGCGTCGGTACGGGTAAAAGGATAATAAATGATCCGGTACCCTTTGTTGCCGTTCCCACTACCCACGGTACGGGTGCGGAAGCAACAAAGAATGCGGTAATAAGCTCAAAAACGGAATTATATAAAAAGAGCATACGTGATGACAGGCTTTTACCGGACAAGGTCATTATAGATGCACAGCTTATGCTTTCATTGCCCAAAAGGCATACTGCCTACTGCAGTATGGATGCGTTGACACAGCTTATTGAGGCTTACACCTCTATCAAGGCAAACCCAATGACGGATGCATTGTGCTTGTCGGGGCTAAAGGCAATTTCAAACGGTATTTACGGTGCATATGATAACGGTGAGGATGTGACTGCACGTGAGCAAATGGCTTATGCGTCGCTGCTCAGCGGTATATGCCTTGCAAATGCGGGATTGGGTGCGGTACATGGCGTAGCACCTGCATTGGGTATTACATGCGGTATCTCCCACGGTGAATTGTGTGCGATAATGCTTGACCACATAATGGAACTGAATATGCCGTATTCTGCAAAAAAATATGCGGATATAGGGCGTGTGCTGACGGGTACCGACAGCAATGACGATGCTTACATGGCAAATAAGGCTGTAAAATATGTAAGAGACTTAAAAGCGCATATGGGAGTACCTGATGATTTAAGGTACCTGAATATAAAGGTGTCCGATATTGATGTCATACTCAGTCGTTGCAGCTCAAACAGCATGAATGCCAATCCGGTGAAAATAGAAAAGAATACATTGTCCGAGCTCATAAAAGATCTTATATAAAGGTGGTATTTATATGAAAAGTCATTTTTTTGCATATCTCATGCGAATGAAGAACATAAAAAGATGGGGGCTTATGCGTAACACCGAGCCCGAGAACATAAAGGAGCACAGCCTTGATGTTGCATACATAGCACATGCACTTGCCGCCATTGCAAATAGTGTTTACGGTAAGACGGTCGATGTGAAAAATGTTGTTATGCTGGCTATGTATCACGATGTTACGGAGGTAATAACGGGGGATCTTGCAACACCTATAAAGTATTTCAGCCCGGAGATAAGCTCTGCATATAAGGAAATAGAAAGAATTTCCGCAAAAAAGATAAAAAGCATGGTGCCGAATGAGCTTATGTCGGAGTATGGCTGCCTTGACGGCGGTACCGAGTATGAGGAAATGATAGTAAAGGCGGCTGATAAAATATCGGCATATTTCAAATGCGTTGAGGAGCTGAATTCCGGCAACAGCGAGTTTGCAAAGGCTAAGGATTCATTGCTCAAGGCGATATGCGATTTTGATCTGCCAGAGGTAAAATACTTCATGGATACATTTGCCGACAGCATCGGCTTAACATTGGATGAATTGAGATGATAGGCTGTCGGTACGGACAAAAAATGCATTGTACCGACAGTTTTTATTTTTTTATACCGAATTTCGCTGCAAGCTTTTTCAGGGCTTTTGTTTCTATTCTTGAAACATAGGACCTTGATATATTCAACCTGTCGGCGACTGCTTGCTGTGTAAGACCGCATTTCCCGTTTTTTAGTGTATGACCTCTTAATCCGTAACGAAGCTCAAGCACGGTGCGTTCCATGTCGGAGAGTGATGTCTGCATAAAGTGGATCATTTTTTTTATATCATCACGGGATTCAAGCTGCTCATATATTCCGTCGTCCTCACTGCCCAAAATATCGCCGTAAACCATTTCGTTTCCATCGTCGTCGCACCCCAGACAGTCGGAGAACACAACATTGCCCGAATCCCTTTTGGATGTGCGGAGCGTCATTAAGATCTCGTTTTCTATGCAGGTGGATGCAAACGTTGCAAGCCTGACCTGCTTTTGTACATTAAATTTATCTATTGCCTTGATCAGACCTATTGTGCCTATTGAAATGAGATCGTCTATGTCGATGTCCGTATTTGCAAATCGCTTTGCAATGTGGACCACCAGCTTGAGGTTGTGTTCAACCAGTCTTCGTTTGGCTGACTGATCACCGTGAGAGAGTGATTCAAGCAGCTCTTTTTCTTCATCTGCGCTCAGGGTATCGGGCAGTGTTCCCATATCGGATATACTGCCCACAAAAAACAGCATGCTTTGGAGCAATAACCATACATCGTTAGAAAGCATCGTAATACCTACC
>CAYOGO010000267.1:0-2142 GCA_964403405.1 uncultured Lachnospiraceae bacterium
ATTTTTGCCCTCATGCATACGATGAGGTACTCCGTTCTTCTTTTTCTCCTTGAGCTCCTGTGCAAGATCTATAAGATACTCTATCTCCTCGCTTGAATAATCAAGTAATTTAAGAAAATTTCTTCCTTTTAAGTCCATAATTTCCACAATCTCCGTTCAATTAATCTTACATGCATTCCTTATAACATCAAGTGCATGGTCAAGCTGCTCGTACGTGATGTTGAGCGGCGGCAAAAGTCTGACTTTGTTCTTTGCTTTTATCACAAGCACACCATTCCTCATGCATTCCGCTATAACATCCGATGCGTTCTTCTGAGTTTCTATACCTATCATCAGACCCATACCGGTAACACCGATTATACCTTCGGACCCTGACAACTTTTCAAAAATCATTTTGGATTTTTTTCTTACGTTTTTAAGCAGATCATCATCTATTCTGTTGAGTATATTCAGCGCACCCGCACAAACAACGGGATTTCCGCCGAACGTTGAACCGTGATCGGAGCTTGCAAGCACATTTGCCGTTTTTTCGCTCATAACACAAGCACCTATTGGCAGACCTCCACCCAAGCCCTTTGCTGTCGTAAACACATCGGGGGTTATGCCGTAATTCATGTATGCGTAGAGCTGCCCGCACCTGCCGTTACCCGTCTGGACTTCATCGGCAATAAGCACTATGTCATTCTCATCTGCGATCTTACGCATTTCACGCACAAAGCCTTCTTCGAGCGGAAGAACTCCACCCTCGCCCTGCACACATTCAAACATTATACCTGCAACATGGTTTTCAGCGACCTTTTTGTGAAGATCCTCTGTATTATTTGCCTCAACATGCACAAATCCCGGTGTCAACGGCAAAAACTGACTGTGAAAAACGTCCTGGCCAGTTGCAGCAAGTGTTGTTAACGTTCTGCCGTGGAAGCTGTTCATTAATGTAATTATTGTATAATGTTCCTCGCCCTTTTTCTGTGCAGCGTACTTTCTTGCAACCTTAATGGCACATTCATTTGCTTCTGCACCCGAATTGCCGAAAAACACCTTGCTCATACCCGTTCTTTGACAGATCAATGCAGCAAGCTCTGCACACGGGCTTGAATAATATAAGTTTGAAGTATGCTGAAAAGCATTCAGCTGCTTTGTCACAGCCTCTATCCATTGATCATCCGCTACACCGAATGTGTTTACAGCAATACCACTGCCGAGATCAATATATTTATTGCCATCTATATCTTGTACTGTTGCGCCCTTACCTGACACAATTTCGATAGGAAATCGTGAATATGTATTTGCAATGTACTGTTTATCCTTTTCAAATGTATTCATTTTTATTTATTCTTTCACAAACATGGTTCCGATACCTTCATCGGTCAAGGTTTCTATCAATATAGAATGGGGTATCGTTCCGTCAATTATAAACACCTGATTTACGCCCCATTTTATTGCATTTGTACAGCATTCAACCTTTGGCAGCATTCCTCCGCAGATAATTCCGTCCTCGATCAGCTTATCCGCCTCTGCAAGCGTTATTTTCGGTATCAAGGTTGAAGGATCATCCTTGTCCTTAAGTATACCGCTTATATCCGTCATTGAAATAAGGCTTTCCGCTTTAAGCTCGCCTGCAATTTTTGCAGCGGCGGTATCGGCGTTGATATTGTAAACATTATTCTCGCTGTCACAACCAACGGTCGACACGACCGGAATATAACCCTTTTCAATAACATCAAGTATCGGCTTAACGTTAACATTTGTAATTTCGCCTACAAAACCGAGTCTTTCGTCCTTAACCTTAGCTTCTATCATGTGTCCGTCAATGCCTGACAGTCCCATTGCCTTGCCGCCCTTATTCTCTATGAGGTTTACAAGACTCTTATTTATCTTGCCCGTCAGAACCATTTGCACAACATCAACGGTCTCCTTGTCGGTAACTCTCAAGCCGTTGACAAATTCGGTCTGCTTGCCTATTTTTTTCAGCATTTCCGTAATTTCCGGGCCACCACCGTGAACGAGCACGACCTTCACTCCTATGAGCGAGAGTAAAACTATGTCACGCATTACGGAATCTTTTAATTTCTCGTTTATCATTGCGTTTCCGCCGTATTTAATAACGATTATCTTACCTGTATACTTCTGTATATACGGCAA
>CAYOGO010000268.1:0-2140 GCA_964403405.1 uncultured Lachnospiraceae bacterium
GAATGTGAGTGCGGTAGTATGCGGCTATAATTACAGGTTCGGCAGAAATGCCGAGGGGGATGCGGCACTTTTAATGCAATATCTGGCAAAAAACGGAATCGATGTCTTTGTTGAGGATAAGGTCTCCGTTGACGGCATTTTGGTAAACAGTACTCTTATAAGGAATATGGTCCTGAGGGGGGACATTTTGTATGCAAACAAGCTCCTGGGGCATAGCTACTCATTGGGTGCAAATGTGTCCCACGGCTTCAAGCGCGGAACGGGACTTGGATTTCCCACTGCCAATATTATTCCGCAGCACGATAAATGCTTGCCTCCAAACGGCGTTTATGCAACAATAACGACGGTCGACGGCAAAAGCTATGGCTCGGTCACAAATATAGGGAATAATCCGACTTACAATAACGAGCAAAAAACAGTTGAAACGTATCTGTTTGATTTTGAAGGCGATATTTATGATAAATACGCAAATGTTTCGTTTATTGACAAAATAAGAGATGAAATAAGGTTTGATGATCCGTTACAGCTGAGTACACAGATCAAGTGTGATGTAAATACAGCAAAGAACATCATTTCCGAGAATATGTAAAGTGGGAAAGATGTTTCTTTCCGCACCTTTTGGTTATTTACAGCAGCTGCAGCTGTTTTCGAGCTGTGTTTTTGCCTGTTGAATTGCGGCATCTGTTGCTGCTTTTACCTCGTACCAGCCGTGATTTTGCATTTCGACAAAAATATCGTGCTGTATACCGTGCTCGTCATTCAATATGTCGAGAACAAGCTGTTTGATTTCAGGGTGAGCACATTCGTTTGCGAATGAATTGTAGTTGTCTGTAATGAATTTCTGCGACATGAGTGCGTCCGCAATCTTTTCCTTATCAGAGTAGGTCGTGTTGTTCATATTATTTGTGAGCATTCCTTTCTGTGAATGTTGTCAATTCAACATAGTCATGAGCTTGTTATAATGCTGATGATGCTTTTGTGCTATTTCTTTGCATTTACAGCTCAGGTGTTCGTCCGATATTGTTTGCGAATACATGTTGTATTTGCAGATGAGAGCTTGTTCCATTGTCATTTGGTCCTTTATGGCACTAAGCTCTTTTGTTGTAAGGTTTGCCATTTGTTTTCGGGTCCTTTCCGATAATCGTATTGCACCGCACGGGCGAAAGCTTTGGTATACTGCCGATCTGCGGCTGCAAGGGTATTTTGTGCAGAAATAATTTTAATATACTTTGTTGGGATAAATATATGAAAAAAAGTAAATTTTTAACAGGAATAATTACAACGATATTGTCAATAGCCGTTATATGCATGCAGATATGTGTTTTCGGTACATCATCTGCACAGGCAAGAGTCAAGGTCGATGCTGAGCCTGTGTTAAGATCGGAATCAGCCGTGCTGTACGCTCTCAACACAAAAACGGAGATAATGTCGTACAATAATGCCCAAAAAGTGTATCCCGTATCATTGACCAAAATGCTGACGGCTATCCTTGCAATAGAAAATGCGGACACTGCCGCTGATTTTATGCCGCAAAGATCCGAAAAGATAACGATAGGCTACGAGGTGTATGCGATAAAGGATCAAAACGAGGAGTACAACAGTGTGGGATTCAGACCCGGGGATAAGGTCTCACTTCCGGATCTCATAACGGCGATGATAGTTTGTGATGCGGATGATGCAGCACTTGCGATAGCTGTTTACATTGGCAGAAAGGTAATGGGCGGAGTAAAGGATTCGTACCAAAAATACGACGAGGATGCTCTGGATTATTTTATCAATCTGATGAATCACAAGTCAAGCATATTGGGTCTGGCAAACACTCATTTTAATACATGTGCAGGCGAAAAGAGCGGTTATCAGTCGTTTTCAACCGCAAGTGACATGGCACGTATTGCCGTTGAGTACATGAGGTATGATTTTCTGAAGGAAATATCGCGAATAAGCAGTAAGCAATATCAGTTGCCGTCCTCAGAACAGGCGGTGCCTCCCGTTGAGGATGATACCGAGGTCGGTGATGATGAAAATATTGATGACGATGATGTATCCGATGATAGCATCCCTGCGGAAGAAAACGGCGAAGCGTACGTACAAGAAACGGGAACCGCTGACGGTCTTTGGATAAATCAGAATGAGCTCATAG
>CAYOGO010000269.1:0-2137 GCA_964403405.1 uncultured Lachnospiraceae bacterium
AAATAAATATATTACATATGACAGTATCACATCGTACACTACCTCAAGCAAGGCAACCACAACAAAGCAGATAGTATTCATCCAGCCGCCGTTGTACCATTCTCCCCAAAAGGATGCTCCGCCTAACACGAGCTCGGCAAGTAAAACGATCACAGCGGAATCAGCTGCAAAAAAAGCTACTTTTACAAGTTTTTCTGCATTGCGATTTTTTATCTTCGACTCAATAATAAATTTTATCACCGGGTATGTGCCGAAAAACACAAAATACTCCACTGCGATCATTTTATTCCATGTAAATACAAACAGCAATACACTTGTTGCAAGGCTCGTACATATCGCATATAAAACACCCGTTTTCTGCGTCACGATACACATTATGAGTGACATCAACGCAAGAAAAAACAGTGTGTTGAACTGCATGACGTTCGCAACTATCCCCAATACAGAGATCAAGGCCGCCATAATTCCGCAAAATGATAAATTTTTACCGTAAACGGTCCCGTTTTTCATTTTACCTCCGCATCACACCCATCAGATGCACGGGATACAATCTCCGCCCATGCATTCACACAGCGTATCCAATGCCCACAGCTTACAGCAGCAGTCACAAATATCATCATTTGAACGTGTATTTCTGTATCTCGGATCACGGTATCCGCCGTTTGATGAATATGCATTCGTATTCACTCTGTCGTACGCCGACTTATATTCAACATTTGCAGGATCCATGTTGCATGCCTGTGCATAATATTTTCTTGCCTCAAGCTGCCATCCCTTATACCATTGAACATTTCCCATCAGAAAATACCATTCGGCACTTCTTATATTTGTTGATCTGAGCAATATTTCAGCCTCAAAATATCTGCCTGCCGCAAGCAGCTGTCTCACCTGGGTAAAAAGCTGCTCCGGTGTATAGTTGACATTTGTATACGTATTTTGATAATAAGCACCGTTATTATAAGCATTTCCACTATTTTGGCTTGAGCTGTATGATGCCTTTCCGCTTTTGATCATATCGTAAGCTTCATTTATCTCTTTCAGCTTTTCATTTGCCGTTGCCTCGTAATCCGTACCCTTATATTGATCAGGGTGATATTTTTTTACAAGCTTTCTGTACGCTTGCTTTACTTCTTCATCTGTTGCGTTCGGACTTACTCCGAGTACCTCGTATGGATTCAATGTCTTTATTTTCCTCTTTATTATTGCATTTTGTATTCATCCTTGGGCTTAACATTCTTTATGCCCGACAATACCTCAACGGTACGCCTCGGCATGCCCAAAAACAGGATGTTCTCCAGAATTTCTTTATTTTTATTTATGTCAAGTCTGTCGTATAATTTACCTATCTCCGTTAAAGCACCGTCAAGCACAAATCTTGCGTCTTCTCTTGCGGTATCCTTGACAAGTGACTTATCGATCTCGCTGTACATGTGCAAAAATGGATTGTAGGAATTATTCTTTATATCATCTTCTATATCCGCATAAGCATCAATAACATAAAGCCATTTGCCCATAAAAAAGCCAAACCAATATATATCGTCCCCAGCATTCGGCATTATGCTTTTTGCAAGCTCGCCCATCATTTCCGCAAAGGGTTGTGCCGCCATATCAAGCATCGAGCATAAGCCCTCCTCCAGCAGATCAAGGTCATCCAGCTTATCTGCAACGATATCATCTATACCCTTATTGTCCTTTGCAGCCCTAGAATACGATTTTTTAAACCATAACGCGGAAAATTTGGATCTAAGCTTGTTTTCGTCCCTTAGATCGTCCTTGATCTTATTATAAATAAGCAACACATTTATTGCAGCCGCCTTATCAACGCTGCCGTTATGCACCACCATCGGTGTTTTTGTGAAGGGATGAACAAAGCAGGACTGCCGCTTTACATAGACCTCCTCGTCAGACAGTGAGCTCATCATTATTGCAATGAATACCGCCTCATATGACAACCCGAGATTGCACAGTCCTGCATATTTTTTGCCCATGCTCTTGCACAGACCGCAATAATATGCTCTGTAATTTGTATATTGACCTATTGTAAGCTCGCTTTTTGAAGGTTTTATGTTCCCGAACAAATCCAACACCTCCGGACAATAATTTTTCGTTATGATTAATATTTATTAGTATATAATAG
>CAYOGO010000270.1:0-2137 GCA_964403405.1 uncultured Lachnospiraceae bacterium
TCGTTATACCATTCGAGAAGCTGACGGCGTAACGCTTAAGGATACAAAAGTCATAGAAAACGGCAAGGTCATCAATTACTTCGGCTCAAACCGCTTTGCACAGTACCTCAAGGAGAATGTAACAGGCGACCTTAGCTGCATCAATGTTGAGACAGGCACACTTACGGATGATGATCTTGTTGCCGCTCCGTATTTGGAATGCGTATCCATGTCAGGACTTCAGGTGGATATTTACAATGATTACATCGGCGGAGAGGTCCGCTTGGGATATTACTTTGACGGCAAAAAAACGATTCCCGTAACGGGAATATCCATTGCGGGAAAATTGAGCAATATTCTTTCGACCGCAAGGCTATCATCCTCAAGATCAGTAAAGGGCAGATATGCAGGTCCGCAAAAGGCACTTTTCAGTGGGATCAACGTGATTTAATACGGAGAGCTTATGAAAAAAATAGGACTTGTTGTTGCTGTGGAATTGGATGCTGTACTCAAAAAGTACGGCTCACCCGTAAGTGACAGGATTCACAGAGGCTTTCGCATATTGACATACAACATACACGGCAATATGCTGTACATAATTAATTGCGGCGTCGGTGAGATATATGCTTCTCTGGGCACACAGATACTTATAAGTGAATATGATGTTGATGCCATAGTAAACTTCGGTGTTGTGGGCGGACTTTGCGAGCAAATGTCCCTCACCAAGACATGCATAATAAAAAACATCGTTCATTACGACTTCGGTATATTTGAAAACGGTGTAATGAGCGTAAAATCGCATCACTCAAACAATTTTGACAATGATGATATTTTTATGCAGACCGATGCAAAATTAAGGCAGATAGCACTTGACCTCTACCCTAACTTAAGGGAGGTCACCTGTGCCTCCGGCGATAAATTTGTCGGCGACACAAGCGAAAAGCTGCGGCTCAACAGAGAGTTTTCCGCCGAAATATGCGAAATGGAATCTGCAGGCATACTACTCACCTGTCAGATGAACGAAATACCATGTATTTTTATAAAAACAGTGAGTGATGCTGTCTCCGGCGGACTTGATGAGTTCTTTGTTCAATTTGAGCAGGCTTCCATTATCTGCTTTGACATTGTTGACTCAATAATAGAGAGGATATGACGCAACGGGCAATATCATGATGCAGTAACAAAGATCTGCTTCGCTGACAGCTTCCTCCCGGAGGGAGCCTGACGTTGCAGACAATATAGTTGAGCATAGAATGAAGATGTGTGCATCTGATAGTCCTTGATAATACTCTTTAAAGACACAAACACCCCGATAGACATCAAAGCATCTGTCGGGGCTGATTATTTATGCACAGCGAAACCGCTCTGCACATTGTAAGCAATCTAAAAGCCTCCCTCTCGGAGGGAGCCTTATGCGGCAGACAATAAAATTGAGCATTGAATCGGGATCTGTACATCTGATGGTTCTTGATCATTCTTTTGGAAGACACAAACACCCTTGAGTTTTCTTTCATAAAGCAGTTCATCAATGTTATCATTCATCAAGCATTTCCACACAAACAATCAAAAAAACATCAAGAATCCATATAAAAAACCGACTCAAATGAGTCGGTTCAAAGCCAAAAATATAATCAATATCAATCAGCTGTCTTTACGGATGTGATGTGAGGATTAATTCCGTTATACCAATAAAGGAAGCCCTCCATATCTATCTTATCGCCAACATTAAGTGCTTTAACATTCTTGTAAACATCTGTGTCAGCACCGCAAAGGTAGGACTCAACCGTAAACGTATACGTTTCTTCATTTATGGAAACATTGAAGTAAAGGTCATCGCCCTCGCTGCCTGAGCCGTCCCACTTATAAAGATAAGCAACCTCATTGCCGTCTGCATCAACGGATGCTGCAACTGTCATGCCCTTGAACGCAACGAACATATTCTGCTTTGCAGATATATCATCCTTGCCGAGCAACGCTGTAACATCTGTTGCAGCAGCAACGTACTCGCCGCTGAGTATCTCATACTTTGCATCGATTATCTCAACTTCGCCCTGCCACTCTGTCTTTGTGCCGGTAACCTTGATCTTTGTACCCGTTGTAAGCTTGTCATAATCAGCCTTGCTGATAGGCATGTCGTAAATGAAGTAAGCACCGTCCG
>CAYOGO010000271.1:0-2132 GCA_964403405.1 uncultured Lachnospiraceae bacterium
AATTTGATGTTACGGGAATGAGCTGTGCGGCGTGCAGTGCGAGAGTTGAAAAGGCGGTATCAAAGGTGAGCGGCGTGAAGGCTTGTTCCGTGAATTTGTTGACAAATTCAATGACGCTTGACGGCACTGCAAGCGACGATGCGATCATTTCGGCGGTAAAGGAAGTAGGCTACGGTGCATCTTCAAGGAATAGCGATGCAAACAGAACGCCAAAAAAAGAGCAGGGTGAGCAGAATGCCGCAAAAAGCATCGTAAAGAGGATAATAGCATCCGTATTTTTTCTGGCGGTGCTGATGTACTTTGCAATGGGGCATAATATGGCAGGCTTTCCGTTGCCGAGCTTTTTTAACGATAACCCCGTTGCAACAGCATTGGTACAAATGCTGTGTGCAGGTGCGGTAATGATAATAAACGGCAGGTTTTTTGTATCGGGAACAAAGGGTATTATAAATCTTGCACCGAATATGGACACATTGGTGTCGCTCGGTTCCGGAATATCGTTCGTGTACAGCGTATATGTGCTTTTTACAATGAGCGCCGATGTGGCACACGGCAATATTTTACAGGCAAATGCATCGTTGCACGAATTGTATTTTGAATCTGTGGCAATGATATTGGTGTTCATTTCCATAGGCAAAATGCTTGAGGCAATGGCAAAGAATAAAACAACGGATGCAATAAAGAGTCTTATGAAGCTTTCACCCAAGACAGCAAATGTAATAGTGAACGGCGAGGAGATGACGGTTCCTGTTGAAAAGGTAAAAAAGGGTGATATATTTGCCGTTCGTCCCGGAGAAAGCATACCCGTTGACGGTATTGTTATAAATGGTGATACATCTGTAAACGAGTCTGCACTTACGGGGGAAAGCATACCCGTTGATAAGTCCGTGGATGATGAGGTTTCAACGGCAACAGTAAACGGTATAGGATATATAGAATGTCAAGCGACGAGAGTCGGCGAGGATACGTCCTTTTCACAGATAATAAAGATGATAAGCGATGCGGCGGCAACAAAGGCACCTATTGCAAAGATTGCCGATAAGGTATCGGGCGTTTTTGTGCCGATAGTAATTTCAATAGCGGTCATTACGGCGGCTGTGTGGCTGATAATTGGCAAAGACATAGGCTATGCACTTGAAAGAGGCATATCCGTGCTGGTAATAAGCTGTCCGTGTGCATTGGGCTTGGCAACTCCTGTTGCAATAATGGTCGGCAACGGAGTCGGTGCGAGAAAGGGCATACTGTTCAAAAATGCAACTGCACTTGAAATTGCGGGTAAAAGTGACATTGTAGCCTTTGATAAGACGGGAACGGTCACAAACGGAGCTCCCGAGGTAACGGATATCATACCCTCTGACGGCGTAAATGAGAATGATCTTTTGAGAATAGCATATTCCGTTGAGAACAAGAGCGAGCATTTGCTTGCAAGAGCAGTGACGGACCACGCAAGGAGCAAAAACACAGAGGTATATGATGTCTGTGATTTTAAGGCACTTGCAGGAAGCGGAGTTACGGCGATTATTGACGGAAAGCAGGTATACGGCGGAAGTCTTAAATTTATGCAAAGCATTGTTGGGGTTGATGGCAAAACGGCAGGGGCTTGCCGTAAGCTTGCGGAAAACGGCAAAACACCGCTGCTTTTTGCGTATGACGGCATGCTTTACGGTATTATTGCGGTTGCGGACAAAATAAAGGACTCTGCAAAAAATGCAGTAAAACAGCTCAAAGATATGGGTATCCATACCATAATGATAACGGGTGATAACATTAATACGGCAAAAGCAATAGCCGCACAGGCAGGCATAGATGAGATATATGCCGATGTACTGCCCAACGGTAAGGTCGAGGCTATAAAAAAATTAAAAGCAAGGGGCAGAGTCGCAATGGTGGGTGACGGCATAAACGATGCGCCTGCACTGACTGTTGCCGATACGGGTATTGCAATAGGCACGGGAACGGATGTTGCCATAGATGCCGCAGAGATAGTTCTCATGAAAAATTCTCTTGAGGACGTGCCAGCATCGATACGTTTGAGTAAGGCAGTCATGAGTAACATAAAGCAGAATTTGTTTTGGGCATTCTTTTACAATACCATCGGTATACCGCTTGCGGCAGGTGTGTGGATCAATTTG
>CAYOGO010000272.1:0-1056 GCA_964403405.1 uncultured Lachnospiraceae bacterium
GGCTCCCTACGGCTTCATTGAGGACGATGTGCGTTATCTGGTGGCGAAGCTGTTCAAGGACGGTAAGATCTCCATGTTCGTCAGCAGCGAACCCATTACGCTGATGAACAAGAGCGACGAGGAGATCATCCGGTATCTCACCAAGCGTGAATATCCCGAAAAGCTGCTGATGGAGTACCGGGAAGTCACTCCGGAAAAGCACAAAAAGGCCGTCCGCGAGATCATGCGGGAGCTGTTCGGCTTCACCCCTGCGGACGACAACGAAGATACCACCATGGCGGACTTTATCCGCAAGAGCCGCGATCTGAAGAACGATCTGGAAAAGCTGGAGATCCGCCAGCAGAGCAATCCTCAGTACCCTGGCCGCACGGTCGTCCGCACCGGCAAGGCGCTGATGAATGAGGTCATCGGCCTGACCTATCCCGCTGAGTTCTTCAAGGCCATGTACGACAAGCAGGACGATTATCTGGATTTCGCTCAGGACTACGAGCCGATGAAGGCGTTCTACGAGGGCGAACAGCTGCAAATCTTCGAGAAGGCCATCCGCCACATGAAGATCTACGAGGACAGCAAGACCTTCATTGTCAACGAGGAAATCGAGAGCATCGCCTCCCAGATCAAGGGCATCATGGCAAAGGCCGCGCCCTACGGCGAGATATACAAGCTGCCCGGTCTGCTGGATACCTTCGCCAGCCGCTATGTGGCCATGTGCAAGGAAATCGAGGAACCCATTCAGACCGCCATCGCCGCCGCCCGTAAGCGCGTCTTTGACGAGCTGGAGGGCAAGCAGTGTTGCGAGAAGCTGTCCAGCCGCTATGTGAGCCTGTGGAACGAGCTGCGGGATAAGGCGGACACCTGCAATAATGTGGCCACCCTCCAGAACATCAAGGTGGAGGCAGATGCACTCAAGATCCGCCACCTGAACGAGATCGCCGAGACCGAAGCCGAGCTTCAGGCCGCAGCGCAGGCAGCGGCACAGGCAGAAGCGGACGCGGCTGCGGCTAAGTCCACCGCTTCTTCGGATGTGCAGCGCGGCGGCACAGCGCCGATCCAGTC
>CAYOGO010000272.1:1066-2128 GCA_964403405.1 uncultured Lachnospiraceae bacterium
AGTCCGCACGGGAACCGATTCAGCCAGCCAAACCCGTCAAGATCGAGAAGAAAAAGAGCATCAGCATCAAGAGCGTCACCTCCCAGTATTCCTGGCAGATCAAGACCGAGGAGGACATCGACAAGTATCTCCGGGAGCTTCGCACCAAGCTGCTGGGCGTTCTGGAAGAGGACACCACCGTGAACATTGAGTTCTGAACCAACTTTGGCCACGTGCCAGATAAGGGGTTAAGTTTATGGATAAAACCGCAATTAAGAATTTTTCCGTCTGGGCACGCAAGGACCTGATCCGCAGCGTCGCCGATAAGTGCGGCCTGGTGGGCGTCCGTGAGGACGGCATTCAGGAGCCGCTGCCACAGTCCACCCGCGATATGCAGTTCTTCAACGCCGGCACCGGTGCGCCGGCCTCCATCTCCGGCGACGAGATCAAAAAGCGCGAGGCGCTGGTGCAGGCCATTCGTGACAAGGAGCGGGACAGCGACTACAAAACCGCCTACAGCTTCATTGTGGAGCAGGTGGCCTATACATGGTTCAACCGCCTGATCGCCATTCGCTTCATGGAGGTCAACGACTACCTGCCCTCCCGCATCCGTGTGCTGTCCTCCGAGCAGGCGGGCAAGCTGGAACCGGATATTCTCGCCACGCCCTTCGACGCGGAGTTCGACTTCACGGCGCAGGAGCGGGATACCGTCATCCAGTGGAAGGATCGCGGCCAGAAGGAGGACATGGACGCGCTGTTCCGGCTGCTGTTTGTCAAGCAGTGCGATGCGCTTCATGAGATCCTGCCCAACCTGTTCCAGAAGGTAGACGGCCACGACTATACCGAGCTGCTGCTGAACATCTCCTTCACCGACCGGGATGGCGTGGTCTATCATCTGGTGAACGACATTCCTGAGAGCAATTTCGACATCTCTCAGGAGGGCCAGGTGGAGATCATCGGCTGGATGTATCAGTACTACAACACTGAACTGAAGGACGATACCTTCGCCCAGCTCAAGAAGAATGTGAAGATCACCAAGGAACGCATTCCTGCCGCCACCCAGCTCTTTACACCGGACTGGAT